>CALEMO010000105.1 GCA_937910825.1 uncultured Solirubrobacterales bacterium
CCTTGACGCCGCGCTTGATGCCGGCCGCAGCCGGCTCAAGTCGGCCGGAATCGAACCTGAATATTTCGAAGCGAGATACCCCGGAACCCTTGATCCGGCGCAGGAAGACAAAGAGGAGGCGATACTGGTGGCGGTGGCCGCCGAAGTTGACGGAACCAGGCTGATCGACAACATCCTCCTGGAGCCCTCGAAAAAGCAAAGGAGCACCAAATGAGTTCCGCAAAACGATCCCCGCAGGACCAGCCGCCAGTCACGATCAACCGGCTGGCCGAAATGAAGGCCAACGGCGAGAAGATTGCGATGATCACGGCCTACGACTTCCCATCGGCCGGGGTCATCGAGGAGGTCGGCGTGGAAATCGTGCTGGTCGGTGACTCGGCAGCCAACTGCGTCCTCGGCTACGACAGCACCGTCCCGGTCGGCATGGACGAGATGACGATCCTCACCAAGGCCGTCCGGCGCGGAATTTCGACCCCTCTACTGGTCGTCGACCTGCCCTTTGGTTCTTACGAAGCCTCGAACGAACTTGCGATCACAAGCGCCCAGCGTTTGGTCAAGGAGGCCGGATGCGACGCGGTGAAACTCGAGGGTGGCGGGGCCTCGGTCGACCGGGCGTCGGCGATCATCGGAGCTGGTATCCCGGTGATGGGGCACGTCGGGCTCACTCCCCAAACGGCCACCGCACTGGGCGGCATGAAGGCCCAGGGGCGCACCGCCGACCAGGCGATAAAGGTCGCCGAGGACGCAATTACCCTCGACCACGCCGGATGTTTCGCGATAGTGATCGAAGCGGTGCCGCAGGCGGTCGTCGAGATGATCGTCGAAAAAATCGATGCGGTCACGATCGGCATCGGTGCCGGCAACGTGACCTCAGGTCAGGTCCTGGTGCTTCACGACCTGGTTGGAATAAATGATGGCCACATGGCCAAGTTCGTCAAGCGCTACGCAGATGTTCGCGGAGAAATGAAGCGGGGAGTCGAGTCCTATGTCGATGAAGTCAGGTCCGGCGCCTTCCCGGCGGCCGAGCATGTCTACAGCGTCGAGCCTGCAGAACTGGAAAGGCTGCGGCAAAGGCTGGACCGCGAAGATCTCGAGTCGAACTACTCCTGGGACTGGGAACCGCTGGCCTGACGAAAGTCAATCTCGCGGATCACCTTCGCCGGAGAACCTGCGGCTATCACGCCGTCCGGCAGGTCCCGGGTTACTACCGAGTTGGAACCGATCACGCAGCGTTCACCGACAGTGACGCCTGTGGTGACAACACAGTTGACCCCGAACCAGCAGTTCGAACCGATTTCTACCGGCCCCTTCGAAGTGAAGCCCTGCCAGGTCACCGGCTGATCGGGGTCGTCGAAGCGATGGCTCGCATCACCCACGAAACATCCATTCGCGAACATGACATGGTCGCCAATCGAAATTCCCCCATGCGCAGCCAGCATCACATTCCGGTTCAGGAAACAGCCTTCGCCGATCGAGATCGTCGCCTCGGGTGACATCGTTATCCAGCAACCCGGCTCAAGCAGGGTGCCCTCTCCGATCGTCAACCGTCCCGAGTCGAGACCTTCCAGCACTTCCCCTTCGACGGGGTAGCGCACGTATGCGCCCATCCGGGCCATGTGACGGTTGATCCGGAACCGGTTCAGGGGCCGACCGTTGCGCTCGTACCATCGGCGCTTGGCCCACCAGGTCTTCCAGCCTTTTTGGTCCTGCACACCACCAGCCTGTCAGAGGTGGGTAATGTGCGTCCATGACGGCAACCCGGGAGATACAAATTGCTTAGACGACTGATTCAGAGGAACAAGCCCCCAACGGACCCCGCGCCGGAGCCGCTGGACCCCTCGACCGTCCCCGAGGCGAAGAAAGCCGCCGAGTCCGCTGACTCTGATCAGGGTCAGGTTCTGGAAGACGAAGCGACTGGATTGCCCGAATCAGACGATGCTGCCGTTGAGCAACCGGAACCTCTGTCCGAGCCCGACGATGTGGTCCCCGAACCCGCGCCTGTTCGGGAAGCCGAGCCCGGTCCGGAACCGACCCTTCCACCGGAATCACTGCGGGCGAAGGCCCGCCCCGGGACCCTGGTCGGCGGCATCGACCTGGGAGGCACGAAGATCGCGGCGGCGGTCATAGGCCCCGGTCACGAAGTGATCTCCTACCGCCGGCGCCCGACTCCGGACCATGGCGGACCGGCAGATGTAGTCAGGGCGATGGCAGCCACGATTCAGGAAGCAGCCAAAGATGCCGGCATTGAAGCCCACGAACTCAGGGCCATCGGCGTAGGTGCCCCCGGGTCGGTCGAAAGTACAACCGGAGCGGTGAGCGGCGCCGGAAATCTTCCTAACTGGGAGGGCCGCTTCCAGCTGGGAATGGCCCTTCGCGAAGCGGTCGGTTCACCGGTGACGGTTGGTAACGACGTGCAGGTCGGGACAAACGCGGAGTTCCAGCTTGGCGCCGGCTCAGACTATGACAGCCTGCTCGGGGTTTTCTGGGGGACCGGCGTCGGAGGCGGAATTATCCTCGACGGCCAGCCCTGGAAAGGACGCGGCCGCGCCGGAGAGATCGGACACATGGTGGTGCGCCGCGGCGGCGCGCCGGGACTGAATGGAATAAACGGCACTATCGAGGCCTATGCCGGACGCAAGGCGATGGAAGCCAAAGCGATCCGCGAAATGAACAAGGGCCGCAAATCTGACCTTTTCAAAATCATGGAAAAGCACGACAAGACCCACTTGACCAGTGCCATCTGGTCGCATGCCCGCGACCACGGCGACGAACTGGCGATCGAGCTTCTCGACCGGGCGGTCAAAGCGCTATCCGCCGGAATCGCGTCCGCCGTCAACCTGCTGGATGTGGAAGCAGTGGTCGTAGGAGGCGGGCTGGGAGTTCGTTTTGCGGATTCTCTGGTTCCAGAGATCATCGATCGCATGGACCGCTATCTGCTCAACCCGGAGAACCCGCCGGCCATCAGGGTCGCCGGGCTCGGTGACGAAGGCGGCGTTATCGGAGCATCTCTGCTCGTTTCGTAGCTTTCAGCGTGGGCTGAGAGCGAGCTTGTGGCCGGGGCTTGCCTGCTGGCGGGCCCAGGCGTCGGCCGCATCCTCGAGGTCGAGAACTTCGACTTCGATCTCGAGTTCACCGGCCAGGCAGTGCCGGCACATCCTGAGGAATGCCTCGACCCGCTTCTCACGAGGGGCCCAGAAATTGCGAAAGCCACGAATGTCGATCAGCCCGCCGCGCAGCGGCCCGGCGAGGATCTCGGCATCGGTGCCGGCGGCGTTGCCAACCTGCACCAGGCGTCCCTGCCCTTTGATCGCTTTGATCACCTGCGAAGTATTGCTGCCCCACAGTCCGTCCATGACCAGGTCGGCCCCTCCCCCGGTCGCTTCGGAAAGGTCCCCCGAGAGATCGTCAGATCCCGTGTCAACAACAGCATCGGCCCCCAGGGCCAGAGCCTTCTGCCTGCCCGATTCGCTGCGCGCGGTCGCGACCACCTTTTCGGCCCCGAGCAGTCTTGACGCCTGGAGCGCGATCTGGCCGACCGCGCCACTTGCTCCGTTGATGATCACGGTCTCACCAGCTTGAAGCCCGCCGCGCCACTCAAGCGACAGCCAGGCCGCCATTCCGGCGATCCCGAAAGCGATCGCTTTGTCAGCAGGCATACCGTCCGGAAGTTCGATGCCGCTGTTCCGATTGATCGCAGTGATTTCCGCCAGAGAGCCGGACGGGTGGCGCGATTCGTCGAACCAGATACGGCGACCGTCCGCGGTCAGTCCAACCGCCTCTTTGCCGGTCACATACGGCAGCGGTGGAGCCCCGAGGTCGAATTTGCCGGAGGCGATTGCGATGTCGACCGGGTTCAGCCCCGCAATTTCTACTTCGACCAGTTCAGCCTCGTCCGATGCTTCCGGGGGTTCCGTATCGATGACCGTCGGCGGCTCGCCGTAGGCCGTTATCACCGCCGCCCTCATGCTCATACCGCCACCGGAAGTGCTGCCCCGAGCGGAGCCTTGAGGAACTCGCCCGTATGCGAGCCATCGGTCGCGGCGATCTGCTCGGGCGTACCGGTTGCGATCACTTCACCGCCGCCGTCGCCACCTTCGGGTCCGAGGTCGATCACCCAGTCGGCGCACTTGATCACATCAAGGTCATGTTCGATCACAACGACGGTATTGCCGGAATCGACCAGCCTTGACAGCACCTCGAGCAGCCGCCTGACATCTCCGAAATGGAGGCCGGTTGTCGGCTCATCGAGAATGTAGAGAGTTCGCCCAGTCGCGATCTTCGACAGCTCGGAAGCCAGCTTGATGCGTTGGGCTTCGCCACCGGATAGCGTCGTAGCCGGCTGGCCGAGGCGCACGTAGCCGAGACCCACGTCATTCAGGGTCTTCAGGCGGCGTGCGATCTTCGGGATGCTCTCGAAAAAGGTGAATGCTTCTTCGATTGACATCTCGAGCACGTCGCTGATGCTTTTTCCCTTGAACCTGACCTCCAGGGTCTCGCGGTTGTAGCGATGCCCGTGGCACTGCTCGCAGGGAACGTAGACGTCAGGCAGGAAATGCATCTCGATCTTGATCTGGCCGTCACCCTTGCAGACCTCGCAGCGGCCACCCTTCACGTTGAAGCTGAAGCGGCCGGGCTTATAGCCCCTCGCCCTCGATTCCTGGGTGGCCGTGAAGAGCTGGCGCACATGGTCGAAGATTCCGGTGTAGGTGGCCGGGTTCGAACGCGGAGTCCTGCCGATCGCCGACTGGTCGATGTTGATGATCTTGTCGATCTGCTCGATCCCGTCGATGCCGTCGTGCGGACCGGGACGCATCTTGGACTTGTGGAGGCGGTTGGCGATCGCGGGGTGAAGCGTTCCGTTGACCAGAGTTGACTTTCCGGATCCCGAGACTCCGGTCACGCAGGTCAGCACGCCGAGTGGAAACTCGACATCGACCCCGGTCAGGTTGTGCTGCCGGGCGCCGCGCACCGTGAGCGCCCCCTGTGCTTCCCGCCGTTGCGAAGGGAAGGCGATCTGTTCTGATCCGGAGAGATAACGGCCGGTCAGTGAATTCGGGTTTGCTTCGACTTCTGCCGGTGTTCCGGCGGCAACGATGTAGCCACCGTGCTCGCCGGCGCCGGGCCCGAGATCGACCAGGTGGTCGGCAGACTTCATCGTTCCTTCGTCGTGCTCGACCACGATCACCGTATTGCCAAGATCACGCAGCCGTTCGAGCGTGGCGATCAGCTTCTCGTTGTCACGCTGGTGGAGGCCGATCGAGGGCTCGTCGAGTACGTACATGACCCCGACCAGGCTCGAACCGATCTGCGTCGCCAGCCTGATGCGCTGGGCCTCTCCGCCGGAAAGAGTGCGTGCCGAACGGGAAAGCGACAGGTAACCGATGCCGACGTTGACCAGGAAAGAGAGGCGTTCGGCGATCTCCTTGACGATCAGCCTGGCGATCGCCCGCTCGGTCTTGTTCAGCTCGAGCGCCTCGACCCATTCGCGGGCCGCGGAGGCTGACATTGAGGTGAAGTCCTGGATCGAAATTCCGCCGACCGTGACCCCGAGGCTCTCCGGCCTGAGGCGCGCTCCGTGGCATGAAGGGCAGGGTTGCTCTGCCATGTAGTCCTCGATCCGCTCACGGACCGCATCGGAGTCCGACTCCTGATAGCGCCGCTCAAGGTTATTGACCAGGCCCTCGAACTTGACTGAATAGCTGCGCCGCCGACCGGACCGGCTGTTGCTGTTGATCGCATGGCGCTCGGTGCCGGTGCCATAGAGAAAGAGTTCCTGTTGCTCGACGGTGAGTTGCTGCCAGGGAATCTCTATGTCGACACTGTAGGTCTTGGAGACCGAAGCGATCAGCCGCCGCCAGTATCCGGAGTAGCCGGATCGCCATGGCTGGAGTGCACCTTCGCCAAGGGAAAGCGTCGGGTCAGGCACGACCAGCTGCGGATCGATAACCCGCTTGAAGCCGAGGCCGGTACATGTCGAACAGGCCCCGTGAGGCGCATTGAAAGAGAAGATTCTCGGTTCCAGTTCGGGCATCGAAGTACCGCATTTCAGGCAGGCGAAATTCTCGGAGAAAAGCAGGCGCTCGCCACCGATGACCTGGATCTCGACCAGCCCGTCAGCCAGTCCGGCCGCAGCTTCGACCGATTCGGAGAGCCGGCGACGCAGGTCCTGCTTCATCACCAGCCGGTCAACGACAACCGAAATATCGTGCTTGTACTTCTTGTCGAGCACGATCTCGTCTTCAAGCAGGTGCATTTCCCCATCGACCTCGACCCTGGAATAGCCCTCGGCCCGCATTTCAGCGAACAGCTTTCCGTATTCGCCTTTGCGGTCGCGGACCATCGGCGCCATCACCATGAAGCGGGTATCTGGGTCAAGAGTGAGCACGCGGTCGGTGATCTGCTCCTGGGTCTGTCCGGTGATCTCTTCGCCGCATTTGGGGCAATGCGGGCGGCCGATCCGGGCCCACATCAGACGCAGATAGTCATAGATCTCGGTCACCGTGCCAACCGTGGAGCGGGGATTGCGGGAGGTAGTCTTCTGGTCGATCGAGATCGCCGGTGACAGGCCCTCGATCGCGTCCACATCGGGTTTCTCCATCAGTCCCAGGAACTGGCGTGCGTAGGCCGACAATGATTCGACGTAGCGCCGCTGGCCCTCGGCGTAGATGGTGTCGAAAGCAAGGCTCGACTTGCCGGATCCGGACAGGCCGGTGACCACGATCAGGGCATCGCGGGGCAAGTCAAGGTCGATGCCCTTGAGGTTGTGCTCACGGGCACCGGTGATGACGATTCGCTCAGAACGGGTCACTCAGACAATCCTACCTAAGCGAACACACGTTCGAAAGTCAGACAACCCTTTCGATCACGTCGTCGAGCAGGGCGTCGAGGTCAGCCAGCTCGTATCCTTCGGACAGTTTGAGCCGGATCTCGTCCCGATCGGCTCCTTCAAGGGCCATCCTGGTGGCGACAAGACGGGCAGACACCTCGTCTTCCGTCCGCGGGGAAGAGTGCTCTTGCTTCGGCGGCTCGGAGCTTTTCGAAGCCTGACGCCGAACCGCTCCACGCTCAACTTCCAGAGAGGCGATCTGCGCCTCCAGAGCGGCCAACGATGCAGCGACGGCGGTGAGATGGGCATCGACGGAATCGCGATCGTAGCCGACATTGGCCAGCGGAAAATCGGACTTCTTCACGTTGTCAGGTTTCACCCTGACAGCCTATTGGAGGTGACGGTCCCGGCAGGGCGGGAATCCTCCCTGCCGCTCACCCTCAAATTCTGCTCAACCGCCGTTCGACGCCGCTGCGTAGACCCGGCTGGGCTCCGCCCGCAAAGCAGTCGGCTCGGGCAGCGGCGTGCCATGTGCGGTCGCACCCTTCAAGACAGGCAGGACCAATTGAGAGGCAAGCCGGCCGCCGAGGGATACCTTCACCCTGGCCGAACCGTCGTCGATCGTGTCGAATTCCCACGCCGAGCGATCGCCGCCGACCGCGGAAACGGTGACCCTGATCTTCGATCCGGCACGGAAAGCATGGGTCACCGGATAGATCGGGACCCGAACTTCGGTGAAACCCTGCTTCGGCAGCAGTGCGCCATCCCGCTTGAGGTGGGTCGGCACCGGGTCGAGGGCAGTCGACTCCGAATTGTCCAGCTTGCGGTGGCTGGCCCGCAGCCAGCCGCTCTGGACATAGGTTTCGTTGCCGTCCGGCCTGACCTCCGAGATGGTTACTTGGAGGTCGGTGTCGCGCTGGGAAGCCTTCAGGTAAAGGTCCATGCTCGACGGTCCGGCGATCACTACGTCCTTCGAGAGCGTCCCGCCGGTGAAACCGATGCCCTTGCCTTCCACAATCGCAGCCCATGCGTATTTGGGCTGGGCCGCGTTAACCGAGCCCTTGGGCAGGTTTGTCAAAGGCCTGGCTGCAGGATCCGCGGTATAGGCCGCAATTGATCTGCTGTCGGCCTTGGCTCCGCCGAGCTTGCCGCTTTCCCCGAGGAAGTAGCGCCTCGCCTGGGCCCGGTTGGGCGGCCAGGCGGCAGACTTCATCTCCCAGGTTGCGCCCTGTGCTCCGAGCCCCCAGGGCCCGGCACCGCTATCCATCAGCAGGCGGTAGCGCGGGTTGTCCTGCTTGAAAGCCTTGCGGGCGGCCGCGACGTCGGTCATCTCGGCATACCTCGACTGTTCAACCGGGGCCGAAGCTCCCGCGAGACCCTGGTACAACGGGCCGGTGAGCAGCGACGGAACCACTGGAATTCGGTTGGCTACGAAAAGGTTGATGAACTCGACCCAGCGAGTCATCTGAATCGGTCCTAGCGAATCGTTGTGGACCCCGTTCTGCATGGTCACCCAGACGTTCTTGTTCCCGTTCAGGTTGGACAGACTGCGCGGGAAATGACCGCCGGTCTGTTCGTCCTGGTATTGGCCGGTCAGGAAGGTCGGAACCGTCACCTGCTTGAGCCAGTCGCCGGGCGCCCTCTCGGCGAACAGCTTCGGCGTCCGATAGGGATTCTTCTCGATCAGGTCAAGCGCATCCAGCGACTGGAGGCGGAGCTTCTGGTTCTCGATGCAGTGGGTGTCGCCCGCTGCGACCAGGGCCTTCGCTACCGGCAGGCCACCTTCAGGAGCAGGCATGGCGTTCTCTACCCGTTCTGTAACCCAGGAAAGCGCAAAGCCTGAATTGAAGATGCCACCGGGATACCCGGTGCCGCTGTAAATATCGTCGGTGACTGACATCGGCGCGATCGCTGCAAGGTGCGGCGGCTGCGTGCCTGCCGCAAACAACTGCGTTATGCCGGAGTAGGAGATGCCGACCAGGCCGACTTTGCCTTCCACCCAGTCCTGGGCGGCCACAGACTCGACCATGTCGTAGCCGTCGTACGTCGTCGGCAGGCCGAACAGGTCAAAAGCGCCGCCGGAACAGCCACTGCCGCGCATCTGCACGCTGACCACTGCGAAGTCGAGCTGCGGTCCGAGCAATGACCCGACCACGGTTGCGGTCGCCGGAGCGAGCGGGTCGCTCTTGCCGGAAAGAATCGCGTTCAGCAGGTCATTGGGCGCCGCGGTCTGGTAACCGGAATGCTCGATCAGCGTCGGGAAAGGTCCATCGGCCATTGTCTTGCCCGGAGGAAGCCGCAATGCCATCGCCAGTTCGACACCGTCGCGCATGGTCACGTAGTTCATGCCCGGCTGAAGTTCCTGCTTGCGATCGTAGAAAGCCTGCTTGGGATTGGCTCCCGGCTTCAGAACCCTGACCGACCCGGTGCCGTACACCTCACCGGCCTGGCGCTGCTTGACTTCGTAGCCCGGGCCCGACTTCAGGTACCGGAAGATCTTGCTGCCGAAGCGGTCGGTCTTTCCTTTGCGGATGATCCGGCCTTTCGGATTCACCAGAAGCAGGGTGGCCGCTTCATCGGCCTGCCTGACGTAGAGCTGACCGATGCTGCCGCGAGCCTTGAAGTCCGCCGGGGCAGTCGTCTTCGGCGCCTTCTTCTTGGCTGCAGCTTCGGCGCCGGTGGCAAGGGTCCCCGTTCCGAGAATGGCCAAAAGCGCCGCCATTGCGACAAGGGCCACCAGTTCAACGCTCCGCCTGCACCCCTTCAGGCTGACGCCTGCTCCAACTCCCGCAAATCCCTGCACAATTTCCTCCCGGTACCTATTGAATGTCTGCTAACAGTACAGCAGACCCCGGCAGGTCACTGGAAGTTTCAGCCTGTGGCCTGCATGCCTTCCAGGTCACGACGCAGTTCGCGCAGTTCGTCGCGGATCCGGGCGGCCTGTTCGAAGCGCAGGTCTTCGGCGGCGGCGTTCATTTCGATCTCCAGTGCGGCGATCGTCTTCTTCAGCTCTTCGGGGCCCTCGAAGTCCTGGTCGTCGCCGCGCCGCCGGCGCTTGGCCGGTGCCTTGTCTTCCATGGTCAACAGATTGCCAGCCGCTTCAACGCTCTTCTTGATCGTTGTCGGAGTGATGTCGTGACGCTCGTTGTACGCCACCTGGATCGAGCGACGGCGGTCTGTTTCGGAGATCGCGGATTTCATCGAGTCGGTTTCACGGTCGGCGTACATCAGCACCCGGCCGTCCGTATTTCTGGCCGCTCGTCCGATGGTCTGGATCAGGCTGGTCTCGCCGCGCAGAAAACCTTCCTTGTCAGCATCGAGGATGGCGACCAGCGAAACCTCCGGCATGTCCAGACCCTCGCGCAGCAGGTTCACGCCCACCAGGACGTCGTATTCACCCAGCCGGAGTTCCCGGATTATCTGAATGCGCTCGAGAGTGTCGATGTCCGAATGCAGGTATCGCACGCGGATGCCATTCTCGAGCAGGTAGTTGGTCAGGTCCTCGGCCATCTTCTTGGTCAGAGTCGTGACCAGCACTCGCTGCTGCACCGCGGCCCTGGCGTTGATTTCGCTCATCAGATCGTCGATCTGGTTCAGGGTCGGGCGCACCTCGATTTCGGGATCGACGATGCCGGTCGGGCGCACGATCTGTTCCACCACCCTCGAGGCCTCGGTCCTCTCGTACTGGCCCGGGGTCGCTGAAACGAGAATCAGCTGATTGGTCCGCTCGAGAAACTCATCGAAACGCAGCGGGCGATTGTCGATCGCCGATGGCAGCCGGAAACCGTAGTCAACGAGCGTCGTCTTGCGTGACTTGTCGCCGAGGTACATACCGCCGATCTGCGGGATCGTCTGATGCGACTCGTCGATGAAACAGATGAAATCTTCCGGGAAGTAGTCGATCAGCGTATGTGGCGGGGTGCCCGCCTCGCGGCCTTCGAAGAGCCGCGAATAATTTTCGATGCCGGAGGTGAAGCCGGTCTCCCTGAGCATCTCAAGGTCATAAAGGGTGCGCTGGCGCAAGCGGTGGGCCTCGAGTTCCTTGCCTTCGGACTCGAGCTCTTCCAGCCGGCTGTCCAACTCCTGCTTGATCGCATCGAGGCTGCGCTCCATCGAGCCTTCTTCGGTGACATAGTGGGTCGCCGGCCAGATCGAGACGTGCTGAACCACGTCCAGCACTTCCCCGGTGAGCACGTCGAAATGCTGGATCGCTTCGATCTCGTCACCGAAAAGCGAGATCCTGAAAGCCGTCTCGGCGTAAGACGGCATTATTTCGATCACTTCACCCCTGACCCGGAATGATCCCCGGGTCAGAGAGCTGTCGTTTCTTTCGTATTGGAGGCGAACCAGCTTTCGCAGGACCCGGTCGCGGTCGATCGTCTCGCCAACCTTGAAAAGCTGCATCTGGTTGCGGTAGAGCGAAGGCGAACCGATGCCATAAATGCATGAAACCGAAGCGACGATGATTACGTCACGCCGCGCCAGCAGGGCCGCGGTCGCCGCGTGCCGAAGACGGTCGATTTCATCGTTGATCGAAGAGTCTTTCTCGATGTACAGGTCCTGGGCCGGCACATACGCCTCGGGCTGGAAGTAGTCGTAGTAGGAGACGAAGTACTCGACCACGTTCTCCGGGAAATAGGCGCGAAACTCATTGCAGAGCTGGGCGGCGAGCGTCTTGTTATGTGCGATGACCAGCGAGGGCCGCTGGGCGGCCGCGATCACCCCGGCCATGGTGAAGGTCTTGCCTGTGCCGGTCGCGCCGAGAAGGGTCTGGATCGCCTCGCCCGACTCGACCCCTTCGACCAGCGATTCGATCGCCTTGGGCTGGTCGGCCATCGGTGAGTAACTCGAGTTCAGAATGAATTCAGACACGGGATCACGATACCGAGAGGGCGGATCGCGGTCGCCTTGGCCCGGCTCAGTAGGCTGGCTCGATGAAACTCTTGCGGTACGCGACAGGAGCCACCTTCATCGTCGCGGGTGGCCTGCATTTCGTCATTCCGTCGACCTACCGGGCGATCATGCCGCCCTGGATCCCGCGTCACGGGGAAGCGGTGGCGGTGAGTGGTATCGCGGAAATCGCCGGCGGCGTAGCGATGTTCAACCCGCGCACCTCCCGGCTCGGCGGCGCGTGGCTGATCGCCTTGTTGGTCGCAGTCTTTCCGGCAAACCTGCACATGGCGATGAATCCTGAGCAAATAAGGGGCCTGGCGGATCGAGGGATCCCGACCTGGGCGTTCTGGCTGAGGTTGCCGCTCCAGCCGCTGGCGATCGCTCTCGTCTGGCTGGTGACGAAGCCGACCGTAAGAGCTGGCCGCGGTTAAGGGTTCAACAGGTCGTCGAGACTCTTCTGGATCGACTCGTCGAGTGAATCGGGGATGTTGCGCTCGATTTCGGGTGGCAGCCGGTCACGCAGATCTTCGGTCAGGTCTTTCGGAAGTGTTTT
>CALEMO010000106.1 GCA_937910825.1 uncultured Solirubrobacterales bacterium
GCGGGCCGGTCCTCGATTTTCTGAGCGACCGCCTCGACATCCGCGGTTTCGCGGAGCTCGACCTTTTCGGGTACCTCTTGCCCGCGGTACTGCACGAGTACCTCACCGGCAACGTAGGGCTCCGACGGATCGATGGTTGCGTCGCTTTGCCCGGCGACCGGAGCCGCCCCTCCGGCCGAAGCGCCCAGCACCACGACGCCGAAGGTTGTCAGCAAAGCGAGCAGGAGGGCGGGTCTTGAGGGGAGTTTGATCGACATGGGGGAGCAGGCGGTGGGCCCGCTATACAAAGAACACCGGGGAGGCCCTGTAGTTGCTGGTCTTTTAGGCTCTGGCGGTGAAAGTCGAGCAGAGCGCCATCCGGCCTGAAGACTCTGAGGGGATGGAACTGGCCCTGGCCGAGGCCCGCAAGGCGGAAAGCATGGGCGACGTGCCGATCGGGGCGGCCATCCTCCAGGGCGGTCGGCTGATCGCGTCCGCGGGCAACCAGCGTGAGCAGGACCTCGATCCGACGGCGCATGCCGAACTGCTTGCGATCCGGCGCGCGGCGGCCGCCCTGGGCGGCTGGAGGCTTCCAGAGACCACCCTCTACGTGACGCTGGAGCCCTGCGCGATGTGTGCCGGCGCGATCGTGCTGGCAAGGATCCCGCGCGTCGTATTCGGCGCGAGTGACCCAAAGGCCGGCGCCGCCGGGTCGGTATTCGACATCCTCGGAGAAGAAGCGCTCAACCACCGTCCCGAGGTTCTCGCCGGCGTCATGGAAGTCGAATCTGCGGCCCTGCTTCGCCAGTTCTTCGCGGCCCGGCGCTGAGCGGACCCGGCGCCACCGGGCCCACTGAATAAACGGGACTGTTCTAATAAGTCCCGGAAGCCGATGAGACCTGCGGTCTACTTTCCTCTGCGACCCGTTGTACGCCTGCACGTGCCACGCTTGTACGTCTGGTCATGCTGAGTTTACGCCTACGCCTTACGTGGAGCCAGATCTGCGTCATCTGCACCAACATCTGCTCCATAAAATGGTGCGCATCTGATGCTATCGATTCATGGAACGGATCTATACGAATAGGACATCCGCTGTGGAGAGCGCGCTTGAAATGGGTTCTAAGCTCGGCCTGTTTGGTGATGCGACTTCTCAGGCCTCGAAGCTTCAGGCGGTTATTGAGGTTGCTGAAGGCTCAATGCGCGACCAACTTGAAACCAGTCAGCGGGCCTGTGCCTACGCAGCTATCGCGCAGGATAAGGAACGAACCGCAGCAATCGAGGATTCCGCGCTCTACGCGGCTCGTCACGGTCTCGCCTGAGTGTCCCGGTCAGCTCCGCCTAGATGCGGAGATTTCTACGCATCAAAACTCCCAGGCAGTTCCGCCTCGTCTTTCTTGGTCATATCCGAGGATCTTTGGAATGACACAGTTGGCGATTCCATCGTGGTTCCCATTTTCGACGATCTTGAGCCCGAACCACCGATCCGAACGGAACTCATGCCCGGAAAGACAGCGGACGGCACCTTGGTCCAAAATCAACCGCATAAGTTTCTCGGCCAGCGGCTTGGTTCATGTCCAAGCGAGGGGTGGACTCGAATCAGGATGGAGACGAGAAAGATTGGCGGGAACGTTGGCAAGTTTCAGTGGATGGTGGGGTCGTGGCCTCGGGGGATATCTACCCGCTGAGGTATGACGACATAGATCCAAATGAACCGGCAGAAAAGTACCCGGGCCATCTCACCAAAGATCAATCTGCTGAACTCGCCTTGAGGCAGAAAACCACCATGTCTTTGAGATAGGTCGTCGGACCTCGGGATAGGCCCGCGCCTCCGGCCCTGGCAGTACTGAATTCCGACTCATTGGGAGGCTTCGGCCTGCTCGGATTCGAAGACCAGCGGTTGATCTGGCTATTTCAAAGAAGGACCAATGCTTCAACTGGGGCTTAAATCAAAAGACCCGACATCCGGCGGGTCTTTCCAATGCGCTGATCGACTTAATAGAACTCAAGACGAAACATTCAATCAACGGAGAGGGTGGGATTCGAACCCACGAGACGAGAGATCCCGCCCACGCGATTTCCAATCGCGCTCCTTAAGCCACTCGGACACCCCTCCGGGGGCAGACAAGGGTATCCCAGAGCGACTGCGGCGGTCGCGAGGGGCCAGCCCAGCGCGAAAAGACGCCGTGATGGCGCCTTTTCGATACGGAGGGGGTGGGATTCGAACCCACGGTACGCCGAAACGCACAACAGTTTTCGAGACTGCCCGATTCAACCACTCTCGCACCCCTCCGGGACCCCGTGCAGGCTAACGATTTTCCGAATTGTCCGGTGCCCTGTCCCGGCCCAGCAGATAGCTGCAGAGCCCGGCGAGCGTGATCGTCGCGACCACGATCAGCATCGGGCCGGAATCCTCGGATACCGAGCCGATCAGACCGCCCACGAGGCCGCCGATCAGGGCGGCCGGCCAGATCGGACCGGCCCAGGGATGGAACATGCGGCGGTTGCGGATCGCGTAGGCGGCGGCCAGCAGGCAGATCAGCGTGATCACCGGCATGCTGTCGCGCCAGAGCTGCTGCCAGGCAAGGGTCGAACGACGGCGCACGATCTCCCAGAACGAATCAAATGAATCGAGCGAAAGCACGCTGTTGCTGTAGTGGCCCTGTCCGCCGGCAGTCAATGCGTCGAGCACGGCGAGGAAAGCAAGTCCGAAGACCGGGCTGACGAGAAGAATCGCGATGCGCTTGCGGGTCAGTCCGCCGGGCAGCATCATGATCGCGGTGACCGCAGTCGCGGTAGCGACGATGATCGCCGCCCCGACGCCGGCACCGAGCTGGCCTGAGCCGAGGATCACGCACAGCAGCAGGCCGAACCCGAGCACGGTCAGCGCCGAACGGCGTGACTTCGGGCGCCCGGTGAGCCCGGCCGCCAGCCCGGCAAGCAGCAGGACCATCAGGCCGGACTTGAGCTCGTTGCCGATTCCGTAGAAACGCGATCCGTATCCGGGGTTCGGGCCGAGCACCGACCTGGTGATCAGGTGCGAGCCGAGTGCGAGGTCGATCGTGATCACCGAAAGTCCGACGATCGCCGGGATCAGAGGCGCCTTCGGCCAGGGAAGGAATCGGTCGCTCAGCCAGCCCAGGCCGAGGGCGCTGCCGGCGATCACCAGGTACTCGACTTCCCGGGAAGGGTTGCCGAGTGCCGCGGGAATCAGGATGACCGAAGGTATCCAGAGAATCGCCAGGCCACCGATGCGCCGCACACGCATCCGGGTCTCGGCGGCCCCCCGGATCGCACCCGCGACCAGCAGGATGATCAGCCAGCCGGCGGCGACGGCGGCCAGGGCCGGGATGCGGCGTGGTCCGAGTTCATCGAGGCGGTCGCGAAAGGGAGTGAGTTCTTCCGGCTGGCGCTCGCCGTTGGCACGCATCGGCCTGCCGAGCATGTCGTCAGGTGTCTCGAGCCCGAGGTGGTCAAGAACCGTCGGGCCGATGTCGATCCCGGCGACGAGATTGGGCAGGTTGGTCGAGTCCGAAGTCAGGCCAGACGGCTGGTCGGCGAGCCCGGCCACCCCGATCGGCAGCAGCGGAATGATCGCCGCTTCCGGGGGTGCCTGCATCGCGATCACAAGCTGCCCCGGTTGCCGGCCGCGGGTCAGTTGCCGCAGTTCACGCAGACCGTTGCGGCCGGCTGAGACCGAGACGACCACCAAGCCATGCTTTTCCGCCTGCGCCAGTGCTGTATTCGCCAGGTCGAGCGAACCGGTCGAGCGCACAGACGCGATATTTCCCTTCCGGTCAGTGGCCGGAATCGCCATGTCTCCAGGCTTGATACCGCTCGCTACATAGCCGGCGCCACCGGGGATCGACCCTGCGAGCAGCCCTGGCTCGATCGTCTGCGGTGCGGTATCCGCCCGGTCGAGGATCGCCTGCCAACCGCGGATCCGAGCGCTGCCGCCGGAGGTCGGCAGGAGGCGTACCGGAGGCACATCTTTCGGATCGTAGGTCGAGCGGGACACCCGGGTCCCCTGGCTGATGTCGAGCAGGGCCTGGGCAGCGACGTAGGAGCCCTGAGTAGCGCTCACGAGACCGATCGAGAGGTCGTTGATGCGGGACAGGTCGCGAGCGATCTTTTCGTCGTAGGCAGGCGCAGCCACCCTTTTCTGGGGAATCAGCACGAGGATCGCCGAGTCTGACTGGCTGGCCGCGGCTTCAGAGGTCAGCGCGGCCATCAAGGCAAACGAAGCGATCGCCGCGAGCAGCGCGGCGGCGAGGCGGTCGATCACAGGGGGCATTGTATCTGGGTCCTCCCAGTAGGGTTGAAAGATGAGCCAAGAACCCGAGCCAACGACTTCAGCCCGCATCGGCGCGCTTGCCCAGGAACTAATGGAGCAGGTCGAGCGGGACACCCCCGGCGCGCAGCTTGACCAGCTGGTCATCTCCGCCGTCCTCAGCGAAGATGACGGCGAGGAACAGACGATGCACGTCCAGCTCGTATCGGATTCTTCGGATCCGCTTTCGGTGGTCGGGCTCTTGACTGTGGCGTTGGATCTGGCCAAAGGCCAGCTCACAGGGGACTGAGGGCTGAGGGCAAGCGGCTCCCGGGGCGCGCACCTGGGAACGCCTGGCTTCGAGAACAAGCAGTCCAGATCGCTTCGCTGTGCGATCCGGACTTCGAAGTACCCGGAATCGAAGTGGGCAAGAGTGTTGCCTTTCAAAGTGCTCTCAAAGTGCGCCCCCTTCGGCACCTTCGCTCGTATCCTCACCGGCCGCCCCCAAGAGCACCCCGGAAACCACTTGCGTGGAATTACGGCCGAGTCTCGGGGACCCTACGGCCGAGTCTCGCTGCGCTCAGCAGGGACGCTCCCGCCTCTCAAGAGCGATGCTCCCGATCTTGCCGCAGGGAGCGGCAGGATCGGGAGCAACGCTGGGTGAGGCCCGGTCTGCACGGGTGATGATCCCGATCTTGCCGCAGGGAGCAGCAGGATCGGGAGCATCACTGGGTTGGTGATGAGGTGGGCGGTAACGGGCCGAGTGGGTTTGGTGGGTAAGGCGGCAGGTCCGTTGCCGGCCGCTTCAGCTTGGTGATTCCTGCCGGGATAGTTGCCTTTACGGGGCGATGATCCCGGTATTGCTCGTGGTGGCGGCAGGATCGGGAACGCTGCCCCGTTAACGAAGAAACCCCGGTGCCAGGACCGGGGGTTTCTTGAAGGCTTCTGTGTTCACTTCTAGCGCGAGTAGTGCTCGACGATCAGCCGCTCTTCGATCGGTGCGGCGATGTCGCTGCGGTCGGGCAGGCGGTTGACTGTGCCCTTGAGGCCGTCGTGGTCGGCCAGCAGCCAGGCCGGGGTCGGGCCCGCGGTTTCGGTCGACTGGCGGGCCATCGGCTCGATCGCCGCATCAGGCTTGACTGCGATCAGGTCGCCGGCCGAGACTTCGTAGGAAGGCCGGTCGAGGCGCTTGCCGTTCACGGTTACGTGCTGGTGGACAACGAACTGACGGGCCTGGGCCCTGGTCGTCGCGAGCCCGAGCCTGTAAACGACGTTGTCGAGACGCTGCTCGAGGTGACGCATCAGGTTCTCGCCGGCCATGCCCTCTTCGCGGTTCGCCCGGTAGAAAAGCTTGGCGAACTGACGCTCGCGCAGACCGTACATCGACTTCGCCCGCTGCTTGGCGCGCATCCGTACAGAGAACTCCGAAGCACGCCGCCTTCCGCGGCCATGTTGGCCCGGGGGATAGGGTCGGCGCTCCATAGCGCTCTTGCCGCTCAGGGCACGTTCACCCTTGAGTCCGAGGTCGACGCCTTCGCGTCTTGAAAGCTTTTCTTTTGGTCCGGTATATCTGCCCATGATTGCGGCGTGGAACAGTACCGGATTAGCGACCGATCCGCGCTTTGGCCGGAACCTATGTGCGTATAGTCAGCCGGGCATGAGCCCGCCCTCCGATCCAGACATTCCCGCGGCTACAGAGAATGTAGCCCCGCGCCGCACCATGCTGGCTGCCGAGCGGACCCAGCTCGCCTGGTGGCGCACGGCTTTCGCGGTGCTGGCGGTCGGGCTGGCCGTGGGAAAGATTGTTCCGCAGCTGGCCGGCGACGAAGTGGTCTGGCCCTACACGGTTCTGGGCACCGCCTTCGGTCTTTACTCAGTCTTGCTGATGCTTCAGGGCAGCTATCGGCGGGCCCAGGTCGAAGAGTCGATAAAGACAGGGCAGGCGGTGAAGACGTCGACCGGCATGCAGCTCCTGCTCACCGGTGGCGCCGTAGCGCTC
>CALEMO010000107.1 GCA_937910825.1 uncultured Solirubrobacterales bacterium
TCAGCTCAACGAGACTCTGCCTTTCACTCCACGCAAGTGGCTTCCGGGGGCGTCCTGGTGGTGGCCTCTTCGAGCCCCAGCAGCTTTCAGCCGCGAGGCAGCAGCCCTAAATGCTGCGGAAGCTTCCTATTACCTTGCCTATTACCTGAGCATCGGTCGAAATGATCGGCTCCATCGAATCGTTCTCCGGCTGGAGGCGCAAGCGGTCGGACTCCTTGTAAAGGCGCTTTACGGTCGCTTCCTCTTCGTCGAGCATGGCGACGACGATCTGTCCGTTGTCGGCGTCCGGAGCCGGGTGGACGATCACGTAGTCGCCGTCCATGATCCCCGCGTCTTTCATGCTTTCGCCGTGAACTTCAAGAACGTAGTCCCCTTCCTGGCTGCCGATCACCGACGGCACGTCAACGTATTCCTCGACGTTTTCTTCGGCGAGCATTCCCGGACCAGCCGAGATCCGGCCAAGAAGCGGCAGGCCGGGGCCGGAAGCGGCCGACGAAACCGCATCCACGGCCGCGTCCCTGGCGCCCCTGGCCTTCTCGACCAGCATCTCGATTGCCCTCGGTTTGGTCGGGTCGCGGCGCAGCACGCCAGCCTTCTCGAGGTTGGCAAGATGCACGTGAACGGTCGACGACGAATGCAGGCCCACCGCTTTACCGATTTCCCTGACAGTCGGTGGATACCCGGTCTTCTCGGCGTACTTGCCGATGTAATCGAAAATCTCTCGTTGCCTCTTGGTCAGGTCAACCACGTCTCTCCTCGTTCGGTCCAGCGACCGGTATGGGTCTGAAATTGGCGGTTCTCCATGACGAACCTGTGTTCGTACACTAACCACCCCTGCGGACACATGTTCGTAAAGCGCGGAAAACGAAATCTCCCGCCCACTACGGCGAAGCGTGGCCAACGCCGCTTTCCCTAATATCCCTCGCCCTTCATGCGGCTGTGGCGGAATTGGTAGACGCGCAAGCTTGAGGGGCTTGTGTCCGAAAGGACGTGGAGGTTCGACTCCTCTCAGCCGCATAACGTCGGTCCAGGCGCCCCGGGGCGCGGCGGCATAGATCCGGCGGACCCCGATAGATCCGGCGGACCCGGCGGCGGGCGGATAAACGTCCTCAAGCAGCGGCCTCGCCTACAATCGGCCGATGGACTCAGGGAAACGGCCGAACTTCGCCGGTATGGTCCGCGCGACCTCTTTGGTCCCGCTTCTCCTGGCTGTGGCGACTCTCTGCCTGCCGGCAGCTTCCACGGCGAAGCTGCCGCGACTCAAAGCAATACCCAGCATCGAAAACGGCGGCCGAATAGTCGACTTGTCGGGACGCGAGGTCATCCTCCGCGGCGTCAACGTGAATTCGCTCGGCAAGTACTGGAACGGAGGCGACATCAAGCCGGTGCTGCCTTTCGACAGACGGGATCCTGCGCGAATATCACGAATCGGCTGGAACGTAGTGAGGCTGATCGTTTCCTGGTCAAAAGTCGAGCCTGAACCAGGCGTCTTCAGTACGACCTACCTCGACCGGGTCGAGAGAACAGTCAAGCGGCTCGGGGATCAGGGCATCTATTCGATCATTGACTTTCACCAGGACGGATAGACAGAATGCACTCGGAAACCAGCGAGCTCAAAGGACCCGCAATCATGTGGTTCCGGCGGGACCTGCGAATCCATGACCTGCCCGCCCTGGCGGAGGCAGCAAGCGCACCCTCAGTTCTGCCCTGCTTCATCTTCGATGACCGGTTGCTCGGCCGGGGGCGCTTCCCTTCTTCCCCGCGAACCCGATTCATGCTGGCCTGCCTCGCAGACCTTCGGCAAAGTTTGCGCGACCTGGGAGCCGACCTCATAGTGCGAAGGGGAGACCCCGAGCGAGTGCTGCTCGATCTGGCGGATGCCTGTGGCGCCGGATCCGTTCACTGGACGGCTGACGTATCCCCATGGGCCAGGAAGCGCGACCAGCGGGTCAGTGATCTGCTCGCTCAGCAGGGAATCACAGCGCTTGCCCATCCTGGCAACTACATAGTCGACGACCCGGCGGCAATCCGCTCCGGGCAGGACCGTCCCTACACCGTATTTTCACCCTTCGCCAAAACATGGCGTGAGATCGAACGGCGCCCCATGGAAGATCCGCCGGACCAGTTGGTTCCGGCTCCGGGAACGGATCCGGGGAGATTGCCGGACCTGGCCGAATTGGGCCTGGACGAGGTCAGTTCGGTCCCTTCCTTCGAAGCTGGAGAGACTGCCGGCCGCGAAGCGGCCCGAAAGTTTCGCAACCAAGGTCTTGAGAGCTACTCAAAACTCCGCAACAACCCGGCCGGCGGCAGTTCCCGCCTCTCTCCATACCTGCGATGGGGCTGCATCTCGCCGCTGGAACTTGAAGTTAAGCTCGGTCTGGAGCAAGCTGAGGGGCCGAGGGTCTTCAGGGCCCAGCTGGCCTGGAGGGAGTTCTACGCTTCGGTCATGCAGAACTTCCCGGAGGTAAGCAGGGTTGAATTCCAGGAGCGGTATCGGGGGACGCTCAACTGGCAGAGCGATGACGAGCTGCTGGAAGCCTGGAAACGAGGTCAGACGGGGTACCCTCTGATCGACGCCGGGATGAGGGAACTACTCGAGGATGGCTGGATGCACAACCGGGTGAGGATGGTGGTGGCCTCATTCCTGACCAAGGATCTTCATCTCGACTGGCGAGAGGGCGAAGCCTGGTTCATGGAGCGGCTGATCGACGGCGACGTCGCGTCCAATAACGGCGGATGGCAGTGGGTGACTTCGGTCGGCACCGATCCGAAGCCCTATTTTCAGAGGATGTTCAATCCGATGACCCAGCAGGAAAAGTTCGATCCGCATGGGGAATACGTGAGACGCTGGGTCGGCGAACTTGCGGACGTCGGTGATCAGCACCTGGTCCGTCCCTGGACGATGGATGAACCACAGCAGATCGCCGCGAAATGTCGAATCGGCGTGGACTACCCTGCTCCGGTGATCGATCATGCCGAAGAACGCCGCTTCGCGGTCGAGCGCTACCGCGCGGCCGCAGAATAGGAGTGCTGCCCCGGATCGAACCCCGTAATCCGACAACTTTCGATGAAGAAATCATCCGCTGCGACGAGCCGGAGATCTTTACCGCCCTTTCGGACCCGGAACGGTTGAAGCGCATCCGGCAGGAGTTCGAGGAGGGTTTCGAACTGCTTGAGC
Organism: uncultured Solirubrobacterales bacterium; assembly: GCA_937910825.1. Taxonomy (GTDB): domain Bacteria; phylum Actinomycetota; class Thermoleophilia; order Solirubrobacterales; family 70-9; genus 67-14. The sequence goes on from CALEMO010000107.1 coordinate 3,179, forward strand.
AAGTGGGCCCCGCGGTCTGCATTTTCGGCTCCGCCAGAACGGATCAGGCCGTTCGCGAGTATGCACTGGCCCGCAGCGTCGCTCATTTCATAGGCGACGCCGGATATGCGGTCATCACGGGTGGTGGCCCGGGCACGATGGAGGCGGCCAACCGGGGTGCGCAAGACGCAGGCGCGCGGTCGGTCGGCCTGAACATCGAGCTGCCGCATGAACAGGGGCTCAACCAGTACGTGGACATCGGCAAGCAGTTCCACTACTTCTTTGTCCGCAAGCTGATGTTCGTCAGGTACTCGTGGTCCTTCGTCGTATTTCCGGGCGGTTTCGGCACGCTCGACGAACTGTTCGAGGTCCTGACCCTGGTCCAGACGGACAAGGCGAGACCGCATCCGGTGGTCCTGGTCGGCTCCGAATACTGGCTGGGTCTGCTCGACTGGATGAAGGTGAATCTGCTCGAAGCCGGGAGGATCGGTGCCGGGGATTTCGATCTTTTCCGGCTGGTCGACGAGCCTGATGACATCGTAGCCGCCGCGACCAGCGGCCTGCCAAACCTGCCCTACGGTCTCTCCTGAGTCGCGCTTAGCCTGGCCTGAAGCCGTGCACGGTGAAATACCCGATCAGGAAAAGGTTCCTGCCATCGGAGATCATCGGGGTGTACCCCGGAGAGTCGAAGGAAAAAGTCTTGCGATGGCTCAGCACGTCGATCCCCACGGATTCCACGGTCTTGAAACTCGAGGTGTAGACGGTATGGCCAATCACCGTGGCAGTGCCCGGGACGGGTCCGCCGACGTCGTAGTCCCATAGTTTCTTGCCGGAGGCGGCGTCCAGCGCATAGAGCCGGGAATCGTAGGAGCCGATGTAAACCGTAAGCGGGGTACCGGGGACTTCTGCCACCGCCGGCGAGCCGTAGATCGGCCCCCGACGTTTCGAAGGACCAAGACTGCTTTCCGGTGTTCCGGTCAAAGGCGTAGACGGTGCCGTCATCACGCCCGGCGAATACCTTGCCCCCGGCAACTGCCGGGGAAGAGTAGAAGCCGCCATCGCCGCCCGGACTGGTTTTCGTCGTATCCGTGGACCATGCCAGCTTGCCATCGGTCGCATCAAGCGAAAACATCTGGCCCGCGTAGTCGGCGGCGAAAACACGGTTGCCGTCGACACTCGGACTGGCCTTGATCGGCGTATCGGCATCGAAGGTCCATTCGGTCCTGCCAGAGTCAGCGTCAAGTGCGTTGAGGGTCCCCGCTTCTGAGCCGACAAAAAGACGACCGCCCGCAACGATCGGCGAG
>CALEMO010000108.1 GCA_937910825.1 uncultured Solirubrobacterales bacterium
GTGGCGATCACGCTGGTGCCGCTGCTGATCGGCATGCTTGTGCGCAGGCGCAAGGAAGCCTGGACACTGCTTCGCAAGCCGGCCCTCGATCGGGCGGCAATGGTGGTTTTCGTTCTGGTCGTCGTCGCCGCGGTCGCGTCCGAATGGGAGATGATCACGGACAACTTCGCCAAAGTCGCGATCGCCACCCTGGTCCTGAACCTGCTGGCGATGAGCATCAGTTTCACCGCCGCGAGGGCCGTAAAACTGGGCGACAGAGCGGCAACCGCAATCGCCCTGGAACTCGGAATTCACAACGCGACGGTGGCGATCACGGTCGGAGGCCTGCTGGGCAACGACGCCTTCATGATCCCCGCCGGCGTCTACAGCCTCTTCATGTTCATCAACGGCGCCCTGTTCGCGTACTACATGGGCCGAAGAAACCGCCAGGCCGTCCCTGCCTAAAAGAGCTGGCTATTGCCGCTAGGTACCGGTAGCCCCAGATGTTTGAAAGCGGCGGGGGTCAGGACTCGGCCCCTTGGTGTTCTCTTCAGCATTCCCTGCTGGAGCAGGTAGGGCTCGAGCACTTCTTCGATCGTATCCTGCTCTTCTCCGATCGCCACCGCGATGGTCGAGAGCCCGACCGGCCCGCCGCTGAACTTGACTGCGATCAGCTCCAGCAGGGCTCGATCCGAGCGGTCGAATCCGGCTTTGTCTACCTCGAGCATCTCCAGCGCCTTGTCGGCGATGTTGACATCCACCACGCCCTGCCCTTTGACTTCGGCGAAGTCCCTAACGCGCTTCAGCAGGCGGTTGGCGACCCGTGGCGTGCCGCGCGAACGCTCGGCGATCGCGAACGCACCGGCGTCGTCTATCTCGACTTCAAGTATCCGGGCGGATCGCAGCACGATCTTCGCCAAGTCGTCGGCCGTGTAGTACTCGAGGCGGTGTGAAACCCCGAAGCGGTCCCTGAGCGGAGTTGTCAGCAGTCCGCTGCGGGTGGTCGCTCCGATAAGCGTGAATGGCGGCAGCGGCAGGGTGACTGTCTGCGCTCCGGCGCCCTGACCGAGGACGACCGGCAGTTCACCGTCTTCCATCGCCGGGTAGAGCGTCTCCTCCACCGCGCGTCCAAGCCGGTGGATCTCGTCGATGAAGAAGACACTGCCGGGCTCGAGCGAAGTGAGGAATGCGGCGACATCGCCCTTGCGCTCGAGCGCGGGACCGGCCGTCTGCACAAGGCCCACCCCCATCTCGCATGCGACGATGTTGGCCAGCGACGTCTTGCCGAGCCCGGGCGGTCCGGCCAGCAGTACGTGGTCGAGCGGCTCTTTGCGGCGCTTCGCCGCTTCTATGAAAAGGGCAAGCTGATCGGTGACCTGTTTCTGGTTCACGAAATCAGCCAGGCTGGGTGGCCTCAGCGAGCGATCCAGCTCCTGATCGGGCAGGTCGGCCCGGGCATCGTGCACTCTGGGTTCCGCACCTTCCGGCAGGTCACCTTCGAGACCGAGATTGATCCGGCTACCGCCGATGTCGGGCAGGTCGGCCACTTCTAGGCGCTGCCTTTTCCGCTGGCTGCCCGCTTGAGCGCAGCACCGATCAGCGCCTGTGCGTCGCTTTCCGGCTCAAGGCCGTCCAGCAGATGCTCGGCTTCCAACGGTTCGTATCCGAGATTGATCAGGCCATCCCTGGCCAGGGTGCGCGCCGAGCCGGACTCTGGGTCGGGCAGTTCGTCACCGCCAGCTTCGATTTCGACGCTGACCCGGTCCTTGAGCTCGAGGATGATGCGCTCGGCGGTGCGCTTGCCGATGCCTGGGACGGCCTGAAACCGCTTCGCATCGCCCGCTACGATCGCGCGCACCAGTTCCCGGTGTGGGCCACCGCTGAGGGCGGATACGGCCACCTTGGGTCCGATGCCGCTGACCCCGATCAGCTGGACGAAAAGGTCGCGCTCTTCTTCCGATGCGAAGCCATAGAGCGAAAGTGAATCGTCGCGCGCGATCGTCTCGGCGTGGAGGAAGGTCTCCTGACCCGCCGCTGGCACGCTTCGCAATGTCTCCGAGCTGACGGTCAGGCGGTAGCCGACACCGGCCGCCTCGATGACTACGTGATCGGCACGGCGAACGATGACTTCGCCGCGGACAGTGGCAATCAACTCGCCACCTGAATCGAACCGGACTCTTTGGCCCTGGCGATGGCCAGATCCCTCGCGGCCCCGACTGCGTCGAGCCTTCCGGCGTTGCCTCCGTGGCAGATCGCCACCGCGAGGGCGTCGGCAGCATGATCCGGCCGGGGAACTTCGGAAAGCCCGAGCAGTGTGGCGACCATCTTCTGGACCTGTCGTTTCTGCGCATTGCCGGAACCGCAGACTGCCGACTTGATCGCCTGAGGCGTATACGCGAAGCACTCGACCGACTGCTGGGCGGCTGCCAGCAGGCAGACCCCGGACGCCTGGCCGACCCTCATCGCCGAGCCGACGTTCTTGCCGAAGTAGAGGTCCTCAATCGCCAGGGCCGACGGCTGATGCCATTGCAGCAACTCGACGAGAGATCTGTGGATATGGCTCAGTCGCTTTTCCACAGCGGTATCCGAGCTGGTTTCGATCACTCCCCCGTCGAGCGCAACCATATGGCCACCCTCGATCCTTATGACGCCGAAGCCCAGGTTGGCCGTCCCGGGATCTATGCCCATCACGACTCTCATATGGAAACCATTCTGTATCCGGCGTCGGATGCCTTCCGCGCTGCGGCCCTGCGAAAGGGTTCTAGCCGACTATTCGCTCGAGAACTTCGTCAGGAATCTCGAAGTTAGCGTAGACCTCGTTCACGTCATCCTGTTCCTCGATCGCCTCCAGCAGCTTCAGCAGGGTCCCTGCTTCGGATTCGGCCACATCCACCGTGTTGCTGGGCTCGGTGACCAATCCGATCGAGTCGATCGTGATTCCTTCGGCAGCGATCGCCTCTTTGACCGCGGTCAGGTCGGTCGGCTCGGCAAGCACCCGAAGTTTGCCGTCTTCCTCGACCACGTCGCTTGCGCCGGCGTCGATCGCGATGATCAGGTCATCCTCTCCGTAGCTCTCAGCGTCAACGACCACCACGCCCCGGGTTTCAAACATCCATGCGACCGATCCAGGCTCGCCCAGATTCCCCCCATGCCGGCTGAAGGCATGACGTACTTCCGCGGTGGTGCGGTTGCGGTTGTCGGTCAGGGCCTCAACCAGAATCGCCGCACCACCCGGACCATAACCTTCGAACTGGATCCGCTCGACCGCGACGGCGTCCGATCCTTCGCCGGTTCCGCGATCGATCGCCTTCTCGATATTGCCTTTCGGCATCGAAGCGTCGCGCGCCTTCTGCACCGCGGTCGCCAAAGAAGGGTTCGAATCAGAGTCACCACCACCCTCCCTGGCGGCGACTGTGATCGCCTTGGCAAGTTTGGTGAAAAGCTGGCCGCGCTTTGCGTCGGCGGCACCTTTCTTGTGCTTTATCGAAGACCACTTCGAGTGACCAGACATAATATTGATTCTATGGTGGGGCCATGACAACGCAAACCGAGCACAAGAAGCCCCGCGCTTTCCTGGCGGGGATCGTCGCTTTCGGCATGCTCATCGCGGCGCTTTCGATGTGGACTCTGGTGCCGCTGCTCTGGCTCTGGATCGGCTCGCAGCTAGCGGCGTCCCAGTTTCCGAGCATGGGTCCCTACGCCGTGGTCCTGCTCGGCGTGATCGGCTCGATCCTGATTGTCGGCTGGCTGATCGGCCACATGAATGACCTCTACCTGACTTTGACCGGAAGCCGGACGGTTGCCCCGATAAGACTCGGCTGGATGAAGAGCCTGCGCGATCCAGCCAAGTCGAACGAGCCACCGACCGTGATGGAAACGGTGATCATCGGTTCAGTCCTGCTGGCGGCGCTCTGCCTGCTCGCCTGGTTCTTCACCCTCGCCGGCTCGCCGATTACCCGCGGCGGCTGAAGCCGAACCCGCGAACCACCGATGGATGCGGTCGTCCGCGGTCAGCTCGGGGTGGAAAGAAACCACCGTCACCGGACCCTGCCTCGCAGCGACCGGATGGCCACGGAGTTCTGCCAACACCTCGACACCGGGGCCAACGGTTTCTACCCAAGGTGCGCGGATGAAGACCCCATGCACAGGCCCGCCGTCTATGCCTTCAACCTCGACTTCGTCTTCAAAGCTGGCGAGCTGGCGTCCGAAAGCATTTCTCCTGGTGGTGATGTCGATCAGACCGAGGTGGTCGCGGTCGGCGACGATCATTCCGGCGCAGGTCCCGAGTACCGGCTTGCCCTCGCGGTGATGCTCCCGTATGCCCTCTTCGAGCCCCGCAGCTTCAATCCCCATGGTGATCGTCGTGCTTTCGCCGCCGGGCAGAATCAGGCCGTCGAGCCCGACCAGATCATCGGGGGTGCGCACTTCCACCGCGGCAGCCCCGGCCGAGTTGAGGTGCGCCAGATGCGTGGCGAAACCACCCTGTACCGCGAGTACGCCGATCTTCGGCCTCACGGCTGCGCTGCCCACTGCAGTCGTTCGAACTACCAGCCGCGGCCGGCGAGGCGGGACTCTTCGCCGAGGGTCGACATTTCGATCCCGGGCATCGCTTCACCCAGGTCTTCGGAGGCGGCAGCAATACGCTCGGGGTCGTTGAAATGAGTCGTCGCTTCAACGATCGCTTTGGCGCGGCGTGCCGGGTCGTCACTCTTGAAAATGCCGGATCCGACGAAATTTCCTTCAGCACCGAGCTGCATCATCAGCGCTGCATCTGCGGGGGTCGCGATTCCCCCGGCACAGAACAACGGGACCGGCAGCCAGCCCCTGGTGGCGACGTCGCGCACAAGTTCCAGCGGAGCGCCCAGTTCTTTTGCGGCGGTCGGAAGCTCGGTTGAGCTGAGTGTGCCCAGGTGACGAATTCCCTTGGTGATCTCACGCATGTGGCGAACCGCCTCGACGATATTTCCGGTGCCGGCTTCTCCCTTTGAGCGAATCATCGCAGCGCCTTCGCCGAGCCGGCGCAACGCTTCACCAAGATTGGTGGCGCCGCAGACGAAAGGCGCCTTGAACTCGAACTTGTCGATGTGGTTGCTCTCGTCAGCGGGAGTCAGGACCTCGGACTCATCAATGAAGTCGATGTTCAGCGATTCAAGGACCTGCGCTTCAGCAAAGTGTCCGATCCTTACTTTCGCCATGACCGGAATCGAGACAGACGCCTGGATCTCCTTGATCATCCGCGGGCTCGACATACGGGCAACTCCGCCGTCGCGCCTGATATCTGAAGGCACCCGTTCCAGGGCCATTACGGCGCAAGCACCGGAATCCTCCGCGATCTTCGCCTCATCGGCGTTGACCACGTCCATAATCACACCGCCCTTGAGCATTTCTGCCAGGCCGGTCTTAACTCGGAATGTTGCTTCTTCAGCCATCCACCCCAATATAAAGACTCGGAGCGTTTAGCGGCCCGATTGGGCCTTCGCTCACTTCAGCTTGTAGGCGCGGATGCGATCGCGGTGCGCATCTTCGTCACGTGAATAGACACCGTGGGCCAGTCCGTGGACCAGTGCCATCAAGGCTGTGTTGGATCGCAGGAAAGACGGGCTGTTCGACGAGTAATAGAGGCTCATGTCGGCCTTCTTGACCGCGTCGGAAAGGGTTGCGTCGGCAATCGCCAGCGTACGGGCGCCGCGGTGCTCGGCGAGCTTCATTGCCCGGACCAGCAAGGCGTGAGAGCGTCCTGCCGAAAGTGTGATCAGCAGCGTATCTTCGTCGATCCGGCCTAGGCGCTGGAGCGACGGACCGGCGGTCGAAGTCACGATTTCGGCGCGGATGTCGAGCAGGCTCAGCGTATGGCGCAGGTAGCTGGCGAAGAATGCCATCTGATCGGTGCCGACCACGATGACCTGACTTGACTGCGAAAGCGCGGCGACCGCCTGGTCGATCTGGTCCTGGTCGAGCTTGCGCGCGGTCTCTTCGAGATTTGCGTGGTCCGTGCCCAGCGAGGCTTCGAACTCCGAGTGGTCAAAGGAAAAGAGCATGCGGCCACCGGTGCTTTCGGCTGCTCCGCCGACCGTGGCGCGGTACTCCTCGATTGCTGAACTCTGAAGCTCGGGGTAACCTTCGAAACCAAGAGCCTGTGAAAAGCGGACCACGGTTGATGAAGAAGTGCCCGCCCGGCGGGCGAGTTCTTCAGCGGTGAGAAAGGCTGCTTCGTCCAGGTGATCGACGATGTAGCGTGCTACATCCTTTTGCGACCGCGAAAATTCGTCGATCCGATCCTCGATGTAAGTTGACAGGGTCTTGGTTTCGGCAGTCACTGTGCTCACGCCGACCATTTCGCCCTGACCCCTCGTTTCCCTTCTAAAGCGACTACACGATGAATTCCTTCTCAGGACTGCCAGATCGACGAACCAGCCTCACCGGTCACACTGACGAAGGTGATGAAATCTGGATCATCCGATCGATTTCCCAGAAGTTTTACAAATGCCAGGGTTGCTACGGAGAGATCGAAATCGGGGATGAGCACGTAGTTGTCCAGTACATCGGGCGAATCGGCGGCACCGAGCATTCGCACTGGCACCGGCGCTGCGCCGAAGAGATCCTTTTCAACCAGACGCGCGGGCTCAGAAGGGTTCAGGCGAAAGAATCAAGTCGCGGAAAGCTGGAAGCCCGGGGGCGTCGGCCGTCGGGACGGCGACGGCGCCCGCGCTGAATAAAGCGGGAAGTCCCTTTAGCAGCCTCACGAATTGCGGCTGCCGGTGAGGTGTCGAAACTGCCCGGCCCTATCGGCTGACTACTCTGGGTAGTGCAACCCTCCCGGACCAATCAAGGTCCCAAACGAAAGAGTTCCGGTATCGAGACCCGAGTCAAAGCCCTGCTGTTTACTGATCCGAGTTGCCCCTGGGACTACTCGGCGAGTCCCGCGTTTCGCACGATCGAATGGCGCTACCGGGACCAGGTCGATTGGCAACTGAACGTAATCGGCCTGTCGGGACCGGGCGGGCCCCCTTCCCAGCTCACGCGGACCTACCTGGCGAATTCACAGATAACGTTCCGCGACCGATTCGGCATGCCTTTCAGCGCCGAGCCGAAGGTGCGTCGATGCACGAGTGCACGCTCATGTCAGGCCATCGTCGCAGCGGGTCTGATCCAGCCAGGTTCACAATGGCGGGCGCTTCGCGCGCTACAGCTGCTCAACTTCAACTCTCCCCTGTTGCTTGACGATGACGCCCAGCTTCAGGCGGCCCTCAGCTCAGTTGAAGGGCTCGAAGCCGAGCGGATCGTGGATGCCCTCGACTCTCAGGAAGTTCAAGCCGAGTACCGGAGGCAGTATGAACATGCCCGCACCGCGGCGAATGGCCCTACGGAGTTGAGGGGCAAGGCAGCGGACAGTCCCGGCGGTGTGCGATTCACGGCACCATCGATCGTTTT
>CALEMO010000109.1 GCA_937910825.1 uncultured Solirubrobacterales bacterium
CGGAGGTGCCGAGGTCATGCGCGCAGACGTAGACCGGGCTGCCGTCCCCGAATTGCTTGACCAGGTGCTCAGTCAGGTCGGCCTGCCACGAAAGCGTGTAGTTGTGGTCTCGGGGTTTGTCGGAGAGCCCGAAACCGAGGAAGTCGAATGCGAGGATCGCCCTGCCCGGCATGCGCTGGACAAGGTGCCTCCAGTCATACGAACTGGTAGGAAAACCGTGGAGCAGGACGATCAGGGGTCCTTCGCCAGGCTGGTAGTAGGTATGGATCGAATGCCCGCGGAAGTCCACAAGCTGGCCCTTTTCCCGCCAGGTTTCAACCCTTTCGGTGAGCGCGGAGCTCATACGGCGACCGGCATTCCGTCCCGGATGCCGGCGACGATCTCCCGGGCACGCTCAAGCCCGGCCGTCTGACAGAGTTCGCTGCGAACAAGTTTCGGCACGTCCACCCGGTCCAGGTACCAGGGGTAGAACTTGCGCAGGTAACGGCCGGCGCGGTCCGTGCCCATGTGTTCTTCGGCGCGGTCGATGACCCAGAGCAGTTCATTCATAACTTCGTCCGGTTCCGGCGCCTCGAATCGCTGACCGGTCAGTTCTGCGAAGACCCAGGGATAGCCGAGGGCCCCACGGGCGATCATCACCGCGTCCGCACCGGACTCGTCGTATGCGTCCCTGGCGGCGTCGGCGCTGCTGAGCCCGCCGGAAATGATCATCGGCACATCTATTCGCTGACTGAGCTCACGGGCCATGCCGTAGTCGGGCTGTCCTTTGTGACCCTGCTTGGCGACCCGTGGGTGGAAGCCGATCGCTGCTACCCCGGCTTCTTCGACGAGCCTGATCGCGAGGTCGAACCCGGACCGGTCCCCGGGCATCAGACCCGAGCGGATCTTGACGGTCACCGGAAGCCCGCTGCCCCGGGCGGCCGCACGGGCAAGCTCAAGGGCAAGCTCGGGATCAGCCAGCAACTCGGCGCCGGCGCCGGTTTTTCTGACCTTCGGCACGGGGCAGCCCATGTTGATGTCGATCAGGTCGGCACCCGAGCTGGCCGCAATGCGTGCGCCCGACTCCATCGCCTCCGGTTCCTGTCCGAAAAGCTGCATCGAAACCGGGTGTTCGTCCGGATGGATCCGCATCAATTCGTTGATCGTCTTGTCATTGCCGTAGTGAAGTCCGAAACTCGAGACCATCTCCGAGACCACCAGGCCGGCTCCATAACGTTTTGCCTGAAGCCTGACGAACCAGTTTCCGATTCCCGCCAGCGGTGCCAGCAGGATTCGATTCGAGATCGGCACACCGCCGATTTCGAACGGATCCAGAAGTGAAGGCTGCCCTGCCGGGGGGCGCTCAGGCACGATTGCGCTCGTAGATGATCCGCAGGCCCTTGAGGGTGAGCAGATCATCGATCTCGGTGATCGTCTCGGTGAAAGGAACCACCAAGGAAGCAAGGCCGCCGGTAGCGATCAGTCCGGCCTCGCCGCCAAGTTCGGAATTGATGCGCCGGCTGAGGCCGTCGACCAGGCCGGCACAGCCGAAAAGTACACCCGACTGGATGGCCGCCCTCGAGCTGGTTCCAATCGCCGACTTCGGAGCTTCGAGGTCAATCCGCGAGATTCGGGCCGCTCGCTCGGTAAGGGCGGTCAGTGAAATCTCGACCCCGGGTGCAATCGCACCACCCAGATAGGCGCCGTCGGCAGAAACGGCATCGAAATTGATCCCAGTACCGAAATCGACGCAGACGCAGACATCTTCGAATCGGTCGTAGGCGGCAATCGCGTTGACCAGCCGGTCGGCTCCGACTTCGGCCGGGCTGTCGATCTCTATGGCCATGCCCGTCTTTACGCCCGGTCCGACGATCAGGCACTCGACATCCAGATATCGCTCTGCCAGGCGGCGGTATTCAGAACCCAGCGGCGGCACAACCGACGAGACGACCATGCCATCAAGGTCGCTGAATCCGACGTCCCGGAGGTCGAGTAGTCCGGAGAGCCTCTCGGCCAGCTCGTCTCCGGTCGCACCCGCTCTCGTCTGAAAGCGCCAGTGCTGCGAGAGTTGCTCGCCAAGAAAGGCCCCGACATGCGTCTGGGTATTTCCCACGTCAATAGCTAAAAGCATCGAGCAGAGTGTGGCAGGACTCGCGAAGTCGGGACTGTGCGCCGGGCGCCCATATAAACTCAGGCCGATGAGCAAAGCGAAGCTTTATACGCTGCCGGGATCACATCCAGGCGTTTCAGTGGCCCTGATGCTGGACTACAAGGCAATCCCCTACAAGCGGGTGGACCTGCTTCCGGTCGTTTCCAAAGCGGTGCTCAGGGCAGTCGGCTTTCCCGGGGTCACCGTGCCCGCGGTCAAGCTGGACGGCGAGAAGCTGCAGGGCTCACGGCCGATCGCCCGGGCCCTCGACTCTCTGGTTCCGGACCCGCCACTGCTTCCCGAAGACCCTGAGCAGCGCCGGGCCGTGCTGGAAGCGGAAAAGATCGGCGACGAGCAGCTCCAGCATCCGATCCGCCAGATCATCTGGTGGCTTATGAAAAGAAACGGCAACGCGATGGGCAGCTACCTCGAGGGTTCGCATACCGGTATTCCGATCCCGATCGCGAAGCACACAGCGGCTCCGCTGGTCGCCGGATCAGTGCATTTCAACAAGGCCGACGATAAGAACGTGCAGGCCGCGCTCGCTGCTCTGCCGGGGATCCTCGACCAACTGGATGCGATGATCGCTGATCGGGTCTTCGGCAATACCGAACCGAATGCCGCCGATTTTCAGGTCGCCCCGTCAATCGCTCTTGCGATGACGCTCGACGACTTGCGGCCGTCGATTGAGGATCGGCCGGTTGGCCGGCTAGCCAAAACTCTGGTTCCTGAATATGCCGGGCACATGCCGCCCGGCCTTCCGCCGGAGTGGCTGGCTCCGCTCAGCTCCTGAACGGTCCGGCGACTCTGACAACCTGGCCTTGCGGCAGCGCCGAAAGGGCGTCGCTCAGCCTTTGTCCGTCCGGGGTCGTCAGCTCCGGATCAAGTTCCAGCAGCGGAACCAGTACGAAGCGCCGGCTCGTAACCTCGCGGTGCGGCAGGTTCAGCCTTTCGCTTTCCAGCTGGAGATCGCCGTAGAGCAGCAAGTCGATGTCGATCACCCTGGGCGAATGTCTCGGCAGGCCGGCCTGCCTACCTTGCGCCGCTTCCACCGACTTCAGTAGATCAAGCAGCGGCTCGGGCTCAAGCGATGTGGCGACTCGCAGAGCGGCGTTGAGAAAGTCCGGCTGGTCGAGGATCTCGCCCACCGGCTCGGTTTCATATGCCGAAGATACGGACTCGATCGACAGTCCCGAGGAAGCGAGGCGGTCGATCGCGTCCCCCAGATGGGCGAAACGGTCCCCGATATTCGATCCGAGGCCCAGGTAGACCGTCACCTCATCGGGAGGTCCGGTCATTCGCCGTCTGCCGGAGCTGACTCACCGGAAAGGGTGACTTCCACCGATGCCCCATCCATCACCACCGGGATCGGCGGTTCCGGCTTGGTCGCGCGCACCCGCACGCTGCCTGCCCCGGACATTTCCAGCAACCGTCCTGCGATGACCGTGACCAGTCGCTCAAGAGTGAGATAGCTACGTTCAGTGGCCGCCTCCAGGAGAACCGCGGTGGCCTCGCCGTAGTCGACCGTGCCTTCAAGCTCGTCGTTCACAGTCGCCAGACAGGAGTCAAGGTTCAAATCGACGTCAAAGATCATTCGCTGCCCGACTTCGCGCTCGGCAACGCTTACCCCGTGCCTGGTGTGTACCGATACGCCTCGCAGCTCGATTTTCACAGGTTGAGCTTTGTCCGAAGTTGACATTCAGGCAATCTACAGCTACTCGCCGTGAGCCTCGATTTGGCCCTGGATGCGAATCGCCTGGACAACCTCTTCGACGTCATGGACCCTGACCATCGACGCACCCCCACTACGGGCCGCGAGACAGGCGGCAATCGTGCCGCCCAGCCGTTGGTCTCTGTCTGAACCGTCGATCTTGCCGATGAAAGCCTTGCGCGACGGGCCGATAAGCACCGGGAACCCGGTTTCGCGGAAGCGGCAAGTGGCAGCCAGCAGGCTCAGGTTGTGCTCCAGGGTCTTGCCGAAACCGATACCCGGATCGAGCCAGATTCGTTCCCGGGCCACCCCCTGTTCGATGGCGCTTTGCGCGCGGGCCAGCAGGAACTCACGGACCTCGGATACGACATCACCATAGGTCGGATCATCCTGCATGGTGCGAGGGCTTCCCAGCATATGCATCAGGATCAGATCAACGTCCTTTTCGGCGCAGAGAGCCGCCATTTCGGGATCGCCCCGCAACGCTGATACATCGTTGACGATTTCCGCACCGGCCGAAATCGCCACTTCGGCGACCGCAGCCTTGGTCGTATCGATCGAAATCGGCACCGTACCGGACAGGCCTTCAATCACGGGAAGGATTCGGTCCTTCTCCAGCTCGCTATCCACCTCAGAGGCACCCGGACGGGTCGATTCACCACCGACGTCGAGAACGTCCGCACCCGCCGCCACCAGGGCCCGGCCGTGTGCGATCGCCTTGTGGGGCTCGATGTAAAGACCGCCGTCGGAGAACGAATCCGGGGTCACGTTGACGACGCCCATTACTTTCATCCCGAACCCCTGCGCTGGCTTTCGACCTCATGCGCCGGCCGCCGGCCGGATTGGATCGCACCCTCCATGTAGCCGGCCCAGTGGCTAGCGGTCTCCGCACCTGCCCAGTAAATCGGGCCCACCGGCTCACGCAGCGCAGAACCATGCGAAGTCCAGGCACCGGGAGGAAAATAGCCCCCGTAGCAGCCTCGTGACCACTCATCATCGGCCCAGACCTTCTCCAGATAAACATCCGGCTCGGCCGCCCATACGGCCTCGATCGCCAGGCGCATCAGGTCCCTGCCCGAGGAGGTTCGAACGTTGCGTCGCATCCAGGTGTCGAAGGTAATTCGATCGAGTCGCGCCAGCTCAATTTCCCAGGGGCAGTCGGGATCTACCTCGCTGGCCA
>CALEMO010000110.1 GCA_937910825.1 uncultured Solirubrobacterales bacterium
ACTTCGCGGTGGTGCGCACGGCGGAAACGTCGGAACCGGCGTCAGGCTCGGAAGCGCAGAAGGCGGCGACCTTGATGTCGTCCTCGGTGCCGTAGCACTGCGGGATCCATTCACCCATCTGCTCTGGTGTGCCCTGGCCGAAGATCGAAGCCACGGCGAGGCCGGTGCCCATGATCGCCATGCCGATGCCGGCATCTCCCCAGAAAACTTCTTCGTTGACGATCGGCAGGGTCAACCCGCTCTCGTCGGCGAAGAACTGAGCGGTTCCTTCAAATCCGTAGAGACCGATCTTTGCCGCCTCTTGGACTATCGGCCACGGAAATTCTTCTTTTTCATCCCATTCGTGGGCGGCCGGACGGATCACGTTTTCGGAGAAACCGTGGGCCCACTCCTGGATATCTTTTTGGTCCTGGCTCAGTTCGAGGCTGAATTTCGGCTTTTCATCGCCAGATTCGACCTGTTCATCGAGCACTTCTTCGGCAGTCGGGGTAGCAGTCATAGTCCTATGTTACATGGATCGATGTCATGGTTGTGTGACTGACGAACCCTTTGTCAGGCGGCCTGTGCCGCCGGACCCTGGCTCAGGATCTGATCAAGCTCGCTGCGCAGCCCGGGAGACTGCCGGACCTTGAATTCACTACTGAGCTTGAGGCGCCGCTCGTGCCCGCCGCCAGTGAGTAGAACCTGCACTTCGTTCTCGCCCTTGTGGTGCCGGAAGATCGCCTTCATCTCCTCCAGCAGTTCGAGCGACATCTGCTGTGGATCAACCGGGACGACGAATGGCTCGTTGCGGCGTGCCACCTTCTCGATCGCCTTTTCGATCTCGTCGGGGTCGGGGTCAAAAACCTGCGCATCCTGAACGACGAGCTTGGTGCCTTTCTCCGTCTGGTCGACCCGACCCTTGACCAGGACCACTTCATCCAGGCGGACCGCTTGTGCTTTCTCGTTCTGGTCGGCCTTGAAGACGATCAACTCGACTTCACCCTCGATGTCGCTGAGCGTCGCGAAAGCCATTTGATTGCCGCTCTTCGTGCGCAGCTTCTTGTACTCAGTGACTATGCCACCCACGGTGACCCACGAGCCATCATCGCGGGTGCCGAGTTCCGAGATCGTGCAGTCCGAGCGGGCGACTATCGCCTCGCGCAGACCGTCGAGGGGATGGGCAGAAAGGAAGGTGCCCAGAGTGTCCTTCTCCAGCGAGAGGATCTCCTTTTGATAGAACTCGACCTCGCTGATCGGAGGGTGCTGAACACCGATTCCAGCCGACGAACTGCCACCCCCCATGTCAAAGATCGACCCCTGCCCGAGATGAGCATCGCTCTGAGCCTTGCCGCCCGCCGCCTGCGCCTCCGGCAGCGCCTCGAGCATGCCCCGGCGTGAGCCCGGCAGTGAATCGAATGCCCCGCATTTGACCAGGCATTCGATCGCACGCTTGTTCACTGAGTGCGAATCGGCGCGCTCGCAGAAGTCCCACAGCGATTCGAACGGCTTTTCGTTCCGGGCATTGCTGATCGCTTCGACTGCCGAGTAGCCGACGTTCTTGACAGCATCGAGTCCGAACAGGATCCTCTGACCGTCGACCACGAAGCTGTGGTCCGAAAGGTTGATGTCGGGCGGCACTACTTCGATGCCCATTTCTGCGCAGCGGCTGATGTAGCTGGGCACCTTGTCTTTCGTATTCATCACTGAAGAGATGACCGCTGCCATGAACTCGGCGGGGAAATTGGCCTTGAGGTACGCGGTGCGAAAGGCGATCAGGGCATAACAAGCGGCGTGGGACTTGTTGAACGAGTAGTCGGCGGCGGCCTCGTTGGTCGCCCAGAGGTCAGCCGCTACCCGGGCTGAAGTACCCGACGCGGTCATGCCTTCGATGAACTCGGGCTTCATCTGCCCCATCAGACCGCGGTCCTTCTTGCCGATCGCCTTGCGCAGGTCGTCCGCGCGGGACGGGGTGAAGCCGGCCATTTCCTTGGCGACCGCCATCAACTGTTCCTGGTAGAGGAAACATCCGTAGGTGGCTTCGGTGATCTCTTTCAGGCGGGGGTCGGCGTATTCGACCGTCTCGGGATCCGCCTTTCCCCTCGCATAGCGAGGGATTTCGCTCATCGCACCCGGGCGGTATAGCGAAACCAGCGCGATGATGTCGTCGAACTCGGTCGGCACCACTCGCTTCATCGCTTCTCTCATGCCTTCAGACTCAAGCTGGAAGACGCCGGTGGAATCGCCTGCCGCAAGCATCTCGTAGGTCTTCGGATCGTCCAGCGGAATTTCGCTGATATCGATCTCCAGGCCGTCTGAACGCTTGATGATGTCGATCGCGTCATCGATCACGTCGAGGTTTCGCAGGCCGAGGAAATCCATTTTCAGCAGACCCATCTCTTCGACCGGCTTCATCGAATACTGGGTCACCGTCTTGTAGGACTTCACGGGGCGGCCGTTTTCATCCTTCACCGGATCGGCCGATTTGTCTTCAACCAGCTGGAGCGGCACGATCTGCTTGAGGGGCTTTCCGGAAATGACCACGGCTGCCGCGTGGATAGAGGTATTCCTGATCTTGCCTTCGAGCCCCAGCGCCGTTTCGATCACTTTCTTCGCGTCAGCGTCGGAGTCGAAAGTCTTCTTCAGTTCTTCGCCGTCCCTCAGGCAATCAGCGAACGACGGTGAGCGGCCCATGATCGGCTCGGGGATCTGCTTGGCCAGCGAATCGCCCATCTTGTAGTCGTAGCCGTGGACGCGGGCCGCATCCCGAATTGCCGCCCGCGGTTGCATCTTGCCGAAGGTGATGATCTGGGCGACCGAGTCGGCACCGTACTTTTCGGTCACGTACTGGATCATCCGGTCCCTGCCTCGAACCGAGAAGTCGATGTCGATATCAGGCATCGACTTGCGCCCGGGGTTGAGAAAACGTTCGAAAAGCAGGTCATGTTCGACCGGGTCGAGATCGGTGATCCCAAGTGAATAGGAAACGATCGATCCGGCTGCCGAACCCCTTCCCGGCCCGACCGCGATCCCGTTCTCTTTCGCGTACTTCACGAAGTCCCAGACGATCAGGAAGTAGTCGGGAAAGCCCATGTCCTCGATCACGCCGAGCTCGAAGTCGAAGCGCTCCATCGCTTCGGCCGGCAGAGGATCCCCGTAGCGTTCACGAAGCCCGTCAAGGGCCAGGCGCCGCAGCATCCGGTTTGAGTCCTCCCCGTCCTCGGTCGGGTAGTCGGGCAGAAGGATCTCCCCGAGTGGAATCTCGACGTTGCAGCGATCGGCGATCTCAAGAGTCATCGGCACCGCTTCCGGCCACTCGGTAAAAGCGGCGGTCATTTCCGCCGCATCCTTGAGGTAGAACTCATTTGTGTCGAAAGTCATCTTCGGCGCATCCAGCGTCGATTTCGTCTGGACGCAGAGCAGCGCCGTGTGGTTGACGTAGTCCTCACGCCGCAGGTAGTGCACGTCGGCAGTGGCGACGAGCGGTCGGCCCACCTCGCGGGCGATCTGCACGATCTGTTCGTTCGCCTTGTCCTGGTCGTCGATCCCGTTCTTCTGCACCTCGAGATAAACCTGCTCGGGCCCGAAAACCTGGATCAGCCGGTCGAGGTGCTCCCGTGCGTCATCCGGCCTGTCTTCGACCAGCCGCTTGACGAAGCGGGCCTGCAGGCAGCCGGTGAGCACGATCACCCCGTCAGAATGACGGTCAAGCAGCTCCATGTCGATGTTCGCCTTACCGCGATGCATGCCTTCGAGAAACCCCTCCGAGCTGAGCTCGACGAGGTTGCGGAAACCGACGTCATTTTCGGCCAGCAGAGTCAGGTGGTTGCGCTCGTACCTGGGCATCTCCTTGACCGAATGGCGATCGTCCACGAAGTAGGCCTCGATGCCGAGTATCGGCTTGACGTCGTTGGCCCGGCAGGCCTTGTACATGTCCAGCGCCCCGTTCATGACACCGTGGTCGGTCAGGCTCAGGGCCGGCATCCCCAGCTCTGCCGCGCGGGCCGCCATCTCCTTGATGTTGCAGGCCCCGTCGAGCACAGAATGCTCGCTGTGCACATGTAGATGTGCGACTTGGGGCTCTGCTTGCGACGGGCTGCTCACGGCCTCCCATGATGGCAACTCGACCAGACATCAAGGGGGCAACCCGGACCGCTTTCACGCAGTTTGCGGGGTAGTGATTAGCATGCCAGCCATGATCTGTCTGTTGCGCCACGGAGACGCCGAAGTTGAAACCGAATCGGGTGATGCCGCGCGAAAGCTGACTGCGAAAGGCCAGCTTCAGGCGGCATCGGCCGGTCGAGCTATGGCAGCCCTGGGAATTGCCGTCGAGCACTGCCTGACCAGCCCACGGGTCAGGGCCGCGGACTCCGCCGCTCTCGCCTGCAACGCACTGGGCATCCGACCCGAGGTTGTGGAAGCGATCGGTGACGGCAACTACGAGGCAGATGACCTCGCCGCCGGGCGGGGAACAGTGCTGATCGTCGGCCACGAGCCCGTTCTTTCGATCGAGGTAGCCCGCCTCACCGGGGCCAGAATAAAGCTGAAAAAGGGCGGATTGGCAATCCTCGAGGCAGGCACTCTGAAAGCGCTGCTCAGGCCCGCTGAGCTGGCGGCGATCGCCGGGGCTTAGCCGCAGACCCAGGGCGCTGTGCCCGAGTCCGCGTAGATCAGGGCTGCGATCCTGTCCTGCTCGGCCTTTGACGCTTCATGGGGCAGGCCGCTGCCGCCGTATGCCTCCCAGGTCGACGGAATGATCTGATAGGCACCGCCGGCCCCACTTGAAGGATTGAGCGCCGAATAGTTGCCTCCCGACTCGCACATCACGATGTAAGTCGGAATCGAGTAGGGACCGCCGAGCATTTGCTCTACTTCGGCTGCGGCAGCCGCCGGTGGTGCCGCCTCGGCCTTCTCGATCTTCTTCTGCCAGGAGTTGATGTCAGATTTCAGCGACTCGATCTTTGTCTGCCTGGACTGACTGACCGCCGCCAGTTCTCGGGCGCTCGACTCCGCTGCGGAACGAGCGGCAGCGAATCCGTCCCTGGCTGCCGCGAGCTCCGCGTTGTGCGCATCCACCTGCTGCCTGGCCGTACTCAGCCGACTGGTCTCGCCGCTCAGTTCGGCCCGCAGTTCGTCCACCCGGCTCGCAAGCTGCTGATCCGATTGCTGAATCGCCAGCAGGTATTCAGCGGTCGAGGCCAGCTCGCCGAAATCACTCGCCGCAAGGAATAGTTCGCTCAGGTCCGGAGTGCCAGAGGTGTAGATGGCCACCAGCCGGTCAGCCAGCAGCTGCCTCGCCCGTACCAGGCGCTGCCGGGACCGCAGAAGAGCCCTTTTAGATGTCTCTGACCTTTGCCCCAGTTCCCTTGAACGCTGCGCACCGTCGGCGAGAAGTGTCTCCAGACCGTTCTCCCTGGACGCGGATGCTTCGGCCTCGGCTTCAGCACTATCCAGACCAGAGCGGCTCTGTACGAGCGAATCGGCCAACCGGTCGATGCTCTGCCGGGCGTCGTCCGAGTTCTGCTCGAGGTTCGTCACCGAAGGCGCAGCAAGGGCCGTGCCGCCTAGCAGGCAGCAACATGCCACCGCGAAAGCGGCCGTCTGACTGAGTAAACACGACCTCAACTGAGCGGCCGGGCGGAGGTGATGGAGGCTTGAAAAGGAGGCAAAACGGTTATTCACCGTAAAGCAGGCATGCCCGGGCGACCCCTCGCGTGCTCAGGCCCGCAAGATCCCTTGCGCGGGAAAGAATCCCGAAAACTCAGCCTTCCGGTACATCCCGGGTGGCGATATAGCCGGCAACTCCTACCGCAGTGATTCCAAGCACCGCCGCGAGGATTCCGACGAGTGCCGTGCGCAGAACGAACTTCCGCTTCAGGAACATCCAGCCGAACTTGACGACGGCGCGACCGATCAGGTTGTAGATCATTCGTCTTCCTCTCTGTTTCTTACCCGGTGAGCCATCCGGCTCTGCAACGAAAAGAGTTCGATGAAGCCCGGGCTGGCCTGCTGGGAGAATTCGCCCCCGGAAGCTCCGAAGGATGCGAGATTCTCGTCGTAGAGCGCAAACGGCGAATTTCGAACCGTCGGTATCGCCGTACCCTTGTAGAGCTTCAGCGAAACCTCTCCGGTGACAAACTCGTTGGCTGACTGCATGAAGGCGTCGAGGTCATAGCGCAGCGGTTCGTACCAGAGGCCCGCATATGCCATGTAAGCCCAGTGCCGGTCGAGCGTATTCTTGAAGTTGTTCTGGTGAATCGTGGATACGACCTTCTCCAGCTCCTGATGGGCAGTAAGAATGATCGTCGCCGCGGGCACCTCGTAAATATCCCTCACCTTGAGGCCGACGATCCGGTCTTCAATATGGTCGACGATCCCCACACCGTGGCGGCAGCCCGCCGCCGATGCCGCGTCGATCAGCTCGACCAGGTCCATCGGCCGACCGTTGAAACTGACCGGCCTTCCAGCTTCGAATCCGACAACCACGGTCTCCGGTTCATCCGGGGCCAGCTCAGGTCTGGTCACCAGCTGGAATACGTCATCCGGCGGTGGTGAACCGAGATCCTCGATCGAGATTCCCTCTGAAGAGCGCCCCCAGAGGTTGTCGTCAATCGAGTAGGGCGCGGCCGAGGTACCGCCCTTTAGCGGGATTCCATGGGTACGGCAGTACTCGAGCTCTTCTTCGCGCCCGATCTTCCAGGCCCGTACCGGGGCGATCATCTTGAGATCGGGATTGAGCGTCGCGACCGTTGACTCGAGTCGAACCTGATCATTGCCTTTGCCGGTGCAGCCGTGGGCCAGGGTGCCACAACCCGTGCTGGCCGCCACTTCGACCCCGAGCTTGCCGATCAGGGGCCGCCCGAGTGACGTGAACAGTGGGTAGCCGCCGCCGTAGAGCGCGTTCGCCCGAATGGCCGGCAGGACGAACTCTTCGGCGAACTCTTCTCGGGCATCAAGCACTACCGTTTCGACCGCTCCCATCGCCTTGGCCTTGTCGAGAATTTCCGTGTAGTCCTCGCCGGGCTGGCCGAGGTTGACGGTCAGGGTCACGACTTCAGCGTCGTAAGCCTCCTGGATCCAATGGAGCATGACGCTCGTATCGAGTCCTCCCGAATAGAGCAGGAGGACCCGTTTCACCTCCTCGGGGCGGGCCTCATACGTAGCAATCGGCTGCGGCAGGGTATCGAGCCTGAAACGCTCTTCCATCAGGGCGTTATGCCGCCACTGGCGCTGCCACTGCCGCTGTCCGTCTCTGGCACCACTCCCCCGGTGCTGGGTTCAGTGCTGGGCGTTCCCGTATCGGCGGGTGGCGTGACGCCGCCCGAAGGGTCATCCCCTGTGGTGGAGGTATCGCCGGTCGGACCGGTCGGCGTAACCGGAGTCACGCCGGTCGGACCTGTCGTCTGGCTTGGCTCCACTGTGGTCGTACCCGTTGTTCCGGTCGGCTCGCTGTTGGTGCTGTCTCCGCCTGAGATGACGATCACCGCGAATACCAGTCCGACGATCACTGCAATCAGCCCGACGATCAGGTAGCGCAGGTGCTTCCTCTGATCCTCTGGTCCGGGCGGGTAGTTGTCCTGGCCGCCGTCGTCTTCCCTCATCACCCTGGTTGGGTCGTCATTCATTTGGAGTACCTCCTGTGAAGTTGGTCAGTGCGGATGCTATCCGGTGATCGCCGGAGCCGGACAGCACCTCGGCGATGATGCGAAGGGCCTGATCGGCCTGATCGTGGGTAAGTATGAATGGGGGCAGCAGGCGCAGAGAGTCCGGGCGCGGGGCGTTTGCCACCACCCCGCGACGCAGCAACTCGCTGTTCACCTGCGCCGCGTCCCGGCCCTCCATGAGACCGATTCCGATCATCATGCCGCGGCCACGGACTTCGGCCACCGCGTCGAGACCGAGCAGGCCCGCTCTAAAGCGCTCACCGAGCTCGCGCACCCGGCGCAGCATTTTCGGAGTATTGACCTGATCAAGAACGGCGTTTGCGGCTGATGCAGCTACCGGTCCCGCAGCAAAAGTGGAGCCATGGTCGCCCGGCGAAAGAATCGCGGCCGCATTCTGGTCAGTGATGCAGGCTCCGATCGCCACGCCACCGCCAAGCGCCTTGGCGCTTGTCAGAACGTTCGGACGCACCGGACACTGCTCATACGCCCAGAGCGATCCGGTCCGGCCGATGCCCGTCTGCACTTCGTCGAAAATCAGAAGGGCACCTGTGCGGTCACAGATTTCCCTGGCCGCCAGCAGGGTCTCGTCAGAGAGTACGAAGACGCCCGCCTCGCC
>CALEMO010000111.1 GCA_937910825.1 uncultured Solirubrobacterales bacterium
TCCTCACTGAAAGGAAACTCAAAGACCTCGTTGCCGGCGCCGGTACTGACGGTAACCCTGGAGCCTTGATCACGCAGGTCAACGGCTTGCGCTTCGACGTCGCCCCCAGGGCCGAATCGAACCAGTCCGCTGTGGCCTTCGAGGTGCGGCTCGAGGTGACCTGCTTTGGCCGGCACGATCAGCGCACCGCCCGGCGCCAGACCACTGACCAGCTCGGCCTTGGCGGCCGCCACAGCTTCGATCGAACCGAGCAACTCGACGTGGACCGGACCGACCACGGTGATCACACCGATGTCCGGCTCGGCGATTGCCGCGAGTTCCGCGATCTGCCCCGGACCCCGCATCGCCATCTCCAGGACCAGTGTGTCGGTGCCGGCCGGAGCCGAAAGAATGGTCAACGGCAGCCCGATTTCGGTGTTGAAGTTTTCTTCCGAGGCATGGACCTCGCCGGGCAGAAGCGACCTGGTGATGTCCTTGACCGTCGTCTTGCCGACCGAGCCGGTGATGCCGATCACCTTCGAACCAAGCTCGCGCCGCCATGCCCGGGCCAGCATCTGCAACGAGTCCAGCGGATCTTCGACGGCGAAAACCCAGCCCGCCTGAACCTCCGGGAATCCCTCACGCCAGGCGGGCCCCACAACTACGCCCCAGGCTCCGCTTTCAAGCGCTGTGGAAGTGAACCGGCCGCCATCATCAGCAGCCCCCGTCAGGCCAAAGAAAAGCTCGCCGCCGTGGATGTCGCGGGAGTCAATAGACGCCCGATCGGGAAAGCCACCTTCGCCGCGGCTCATGATATCGGCCCCCATCGCTGAAGCCATTCGCTCGACCTGAAGCTCGATCACCGGGTCGCACCGGTTCTCTGGCGCAGATGCTGCCGGGCGACGCCACGATCGTCGAAGGCGATTTTCCTGCCGTCCTCGAACTCCTGTCCCTGCTCGTGGCCTTTGCCGGCGATAACGATCGTATCCCCTGTTTCGGCCATTTCGATCGCCATCCTGATCGCCTCACTGCGGTCGGATTCGACCTTGACTTGCGACCCTTCCGGTACACCAGAGAGCACGTCCTCGATGATCTGCCCTGGATCCTCGGAGCGCGGATTGTCCGAGGTGATGATCGTCAGGTCCGCGATTTCACAGGCGGCGCGGCCCATCAGAGGACGCTTCGCCCGGTCGCGGTCGCCGCCTGCGCC
>CALEMO010000112.1 GCA_937910825.1 uncultured Solirubrobacterales bacterium
CTGGTCATCCTGATCCTGCCGGTCGGCTTCTTTGCGGTTGGCGCGATCCTGGCTGAAGAGGAGCGCCTCGGGGCGATCAGTCTGCCCCCGAAAATCCACCGGCAGGTGGGGGGAATAATCGTGATCCGGCTGATGCTTTCGCCGGCCCTGCTATTCGTCCTGTCGATGCCATTTACAGGGATCCCCCGTTCCTATCTCCTGATGGCTGCAATGCCAACCGGCCTCAATTCGATGATCGTCGGGCACGCCTATGGCCTCGACCTGCGCACGACCGCCGAGGCACTGGTCTACACCACGGCGATCGTCGTCGCTGGTGCAGCGGTATGGGCGGTGGTGCTCTGAGATGATGGGCGAATGTTCCATCACGTCGCCCTTGAAGTAAGAAGTGATCAGGTGGCCGGCGACTCCCGCTTCTGGGAGCTCGCCGGCTTTGCCCGGGTCATGGTGCCCGAGGCGCTCGGGCCGGGTTTCACCTGGTTCGAGAGCGGCGGCGCCCAGATCCATCTTGTCCACACCGATGACCCGATGGTGCCTGCGAATGGTCATGTGGCGGTAGCCGCCCCGGATTTCGAGCAGACGGTGGCCAGGCTCGAGGACGAGGGTTTCGAGGTTCGAGAGGGCAGGAAGCTCTGGGGCGCCCGCCGGGCGAAAGTTACATGCCCGAGCGGCCACCAGGTCGAGTTGATCGAGGGCCCGCCACCGGGATCTGATGACCCCGACCGGCGCCGTTAGGATCGGGACATGATCGAAAACTTGATTTCATCGGCGTTGCGTCGACAGACACTGCCCGTTCTTACGATTTCTACGTGAACACTCTCGGGCTGCGACCCGATGAAAAAGGACAATCTGAATTCTGGGTAGGTGACACCTGCTTCAGCATCTGGGAGGCCGGACCAGACGGGCTTCGAGTTCAAGTCGCAGAACCTCGCCCACCTCGCATTCCACGTAGAGGATGTAGCGGCTGCCATGCAGAAACTGAAAGAAAGTGGCGTCGAGTTTGCCGGTGAGATTTTTGACACCGGCGTCTGCCACATGGCCCTCTTCAAGGACCCCGACGGCAACGACCTTATGCTCCATCATCGCTACGCCGCGAACGACTGAAGCGGCAGCGCGCCGAAACCGGGCCGGGCCACGACCGCGACGTCCCAGGGGGACATAACTCACAACCGATAGGCCTGTTAGGTTCGGGCAGTGAAATATCCAGTCGAGTCCTTCACCCCCGCTGAGCAGCAGCTTCTCGCTCCTCATTTCACGAATACGGACCGGCCGGTTTTTGCCCTGACCAACCTGCCGGAGACGGTCAAAGGGGCGCTTTTTGCCCGCTATTCGCGCTATCCCGGCACGCTGCGCCGGCTGTACCTGGATGAGTTCGCCTCGGAGATGCCGCAAGGCGGCCGGCCTTTCGACGGCACTGAAGGCGCACGCGCTGCCGATCTCTACGAGCGCATCTTCGTCGGCTACGGAGACGATTCGATCGCGCAGGTCGGCGGGGCCCATGTCGCCTGTGAATGGGTGTCGAACATCCTCACCAAGCAGCTCCAGCGTGGGCGCCTTGCCGCCTACCTCGAGCAGTCGACCCGCTACATCGCCTACGACCAGGAGATGCCAGGCGGCGGTTACCGCTACTACCGCTCCGGAGACGGTGAAGCGCTCGGTGGAGAGTTCACTGCGGCGATGGATGAAATTTTCAAGATCTACTCCGATTCCCTCAAGAAGACCGAGGCCTGGGCCGCTGATCGCTGGCCGAAAGACGAAGGTCAACCCGAGGGTCCCTGGCGCCGCTCGATCCGGGCAAAAGCACTTGACCTGCTGCGCGGACTGCTGCCGGCGGCCACCTTGAGCCATGTCGGAATCTTCGCTTCTGGCCAGGCTTACGAACAGCTGCTGTTCAGGCTGATGGCCTCGCCGCTGCCGGAAGCCCGGCAGTTCGGCGGCATGATCCTCGACGAGCTGAACAAAGTCATGCCTTCGTTCGTATCCAGGGTCGGCCGCCCCGACCGGGGCGGCGAATGGATCTCTTTCCTCGAAGAGCGCCGCAACGCGACCGAGCAATGGGTATCCCGGCTGGGACTCGACCGGCGCGAGTCTGAATCGAGCGGTCCGACGGTCGAGCTGCTCCACGCTCGCGGCAGCGAAGACGACCTGCTTTCCGGCTGCCTCTTCGAATCGGCTGATGTATCGGAGACCGATATCCGGGCCATCCTGGAAACGATGGGCAGCGAGCAGAGGGCCGAACTGATGGCAGCGATGGTTGGTGAAAGGAAGAACCGCCGCCACCGTCCCGGCCGCGGTTTCGAGTCGGTCAGCTACCGCTTCGAGATCGTCTCTGATTACGGCGCCTTCCGCGACCTCCAGCGCCACCGCATGCTCACCTGCCAGTGGCAGGCACTGACTCCCGACCTGGGAGCCGGCGTGCCGGAGGAAGTGCGCGAGGCCGGCGTCGGAGACGCCTACGAGCGTGCGCTCGACATCTCCCAGAACGAATACGAACGCCTTCGGCAAGCCCGGCATGGAGCAGCCGCCCAGTATGCCCTCTGTCTCGGCTTCCGGATCAGATACGTGCTGGACCTGAACGCCCGTGAAGCGATCCAGCTGATCGAGCTGCGCTCCGGCAGGGAGGGCCACCCGACCTACCGCGCCGTGGCCCAGGCGATGCACGAATCGATCGCCTCGGTGCATCCGGCGGTGGCCGGGGCAATGGTCCATATCGATACCTCGGAGGAGCCACGTCTGGAACGCATGCTCTCCGAGATCCGCACCCACAAGAAGAAACTCGCAGCCGCCGGATCCACCTCCAAGGCGCCTCCCGGTTTCTCCGAACTCGGCTGAGCATGGACGGGCAGCCAGAAATTTAGGCTGCGATCAGGTTGCCTGCCTAGATTGCCGGTCATGCTTGAAATCCGACTTCTGCCGCAGCTGGCGATCGCCGCGCTGCTTTTGTCCGCGCTGCTTTTGGTGGTCGGCTGCTCCGGCGGTGCAACTTCAAAGGCGGACGCGGCAATCTGGAAGCCGAAACCGGGCACTGGCGCCTGGCAATTCCAGCTCCAGGGCAAGATCGATCAGTCGATTGATGCCGAGGTTTACGAAGTGGATGGCTTCGAC
>CALEMO010000113.1 GCA_937910825.1 uncultured Solirubrobacterales bacterium
TCAAGTCCACGAACGTACCGAATACGATCGCGGCCAACCGGTTGCTGGCCGAAAAGATTCCCTATCCGATCCATCTCGGAATCACCGAAGCGGGCACCAAGTGGTCCGGATCACTCAAATCGGCGGTCGGCCTTGGAACGCTGCTGGCAGATGGCGTCGGAGATACGATCAGGATCAGCCTCTCGACCTTTCACGCCGAAGAAGAGGTCAAGGTGGCCTGGGAGATCCTCAAGGCCCTTCAATTGCGCGAACGCGGACCGGTATTGATCGCCTGTCCGACCTGCGGTCGTCTGCAGTTCGACATGGACGCGGTCACAATGGAAGTTGAGCGCAGGCTGGAAACCTACGACGAAGCGATCGAGGTCGCGGTGCTGGGTTGCGCGGTCAACGGCATCGGCGAAGCGAAGCATGCGGATTTCGGAATCGCCGGAGCAAAGAACGAAGGTGTCGTTTTCGCGCATGGCAAAGCGATCAAGAAGGTGGCGACGGAAGAACTGGTCGACGCCCTGTTCGAGCAGATCGATCTTTCATTCGACCGCGACGGAAAGGTCGAATTCGACGAGAAGGAATCGGCCGAAGGTGAGGCCTGGGTGGCGAAGATCGAAGAAGACAACGCCGGCGACCTGACGCCCGAGAAGATCGCCGCGATGGAAAAAGAAGCGTCGCAGAAGGCCGAGAACGACAACCTGCTGGTCGACGAAGAGGTTTCTCCCACAGCAGGCCGGCGCTTCACCCGCGCCTGAGCGGATAAGTTACGGCGCGATGACACGGATCTCGCGAAGCCTGCTGCCTACTTTGAAAGACGCGCCGGCTGACGCCGAAGCGATCAGCCACAAGCTGCTCGTCAGGGCCGGGATGGTTCGCCAGGTGGGCGCGGGTCTCTGGACCTACCTACCGGCTGGCTGGCGCAGCCATCGCAAGGTCGAGGCGATCATCAGGGAAGAGATGGACCGGATCGGCGGCCAGGAACTCTCGATGCCGGTGATGCAGCCGGCCGAGCCGTGGCGGAAGACTGGTCGCTACGACATCGAGGAGCTCTTCAAGCTCGAAGACCGCAAAGGCTCGCCGATGGTGCTGGCAATGACCCACGAAGAGTGCATCACCGGCCATATGGCAAACGAAATTCGTTCCTACCGGGACCTGCCGCAGATCGTTTACCAGTTCCAGACGAAGGAACGCGATGAGCCGCGCCCCCGGGCCGGGATTCTCCGTACCCGGGAATTTGTGATGAAGGACGCCTACTCCTTCGACCGGGATACCGACGGTCTCGACGCCAGCTACCAGCGATGCATCGAGGCCTATGACCGCATATTCGACCGGACCGGCCTGCGCTGGTATCGGGTCGAGAGCGATGTCGGAATGATGGGCGGCTCCGGAGCCC
>CALEMO010000114.1 GCA_937910825.1 uncultured Solirubrobacterales bacterium
TCCCAGGATCGCGCATGCGCTCTATGTGGGCATCGTGACCGACACCGGAAAATTCATGTACGACAGCACCGATGCACGCACCCATGAAGTTGCCGCAGCCCTGGTCCGTGCCGGGGTTGACATCGATGACGTGAACCGCCGTCTCTACGAGAGCGTGCCTTTCGAGAAATTGAAGTTGCTCAGCCGTGCACTTGACAAGGTGGAAACCCATTGTGGTGGCGCACTCATAACTACTTATATATCGCAGCAGGACTACGAAGAAACCGGTGCGGGCGAAGAGATGACCGAAGGTATCATCGACCAGCTCCGGGCCGTGGACGGCATTCGCGTGGCTGCTGTCGTGCGTGATCAGGTGAGCCGTGGGCGGGCGGCCCGCAAGATCAGCCTGCGGGCCGGCGATCCACACACCGACGTTTCCGCACTGGCCCGGCGTTTTGGCGGAGGCGGTCACGTTCGTGCGGCTGGCTGCTCCACCGAGTTGGACTTCAGCGAAATCGTGGACCAGATCTGCGATGGCCTGGCTGAACAGACCGACGGCTGAACCGGGGGCTGCCGCTTTGAGCGAGACAGGAATCCTGGTTTTTGACAAACCGGCCGGAGTCACCTCGCATGATGTGGTGGCAGCGGTCCGTCGCGAGCGCGGCGGCAAGGTCGGCCACGCCGGCACCCTTGATCCGTTCGCCACAGGGCTGCTGACGATCCTGCTGGGGAGGGCTACCAGGTTGCAGAAATACCTGATGGGCTTGCCGAAGACCTACCTCGCGACCGCCCGCCTCGGCTGGACCTCAACCACCGGTGATCCGGACGGGGATCTCACGGAAACCGGCGTGGTTCCTGGAGATCTGTCGCTTCCGACTGGCCGTATCGAGCAGATGGTTCCGATGACATCTGCAGTCAGGGTCGACGGCGAACGCTTGTACAAGAAGGCCCACCGTGGTGAACAGAGCGAGCGTCCCGTGCGGGAAGTGACGGTCCACCGGGCCGAATTGATTGAGAGCTCCGAGGCACGGGCCCGCTATGAAGTTGAAGTCAGTTCCGGAACCTACGTGCGCACTCTGATCGAGACCCTTGGCGATGCTTACTGCGAAGGACTGCGACGGATCGCCGTGGGGCCGATCCGCATCGAAAGCGCGGGTCAGGTGCTGAGCCCGCTTGAGGCACTTTCGTTCCTGCCGCGGATCGAGATCGATTCGAAGCAGGCAGAAGAAGTGAGCTACGGTCGGGCGTTGCCGGTGCCGCCAGATTTGAAAGAGGCGGAACCAGTTCTGCTCGCCCACGGGGATAACCTGACTGCTGTGGCTAGACGAGTCGGAAACGAACTGAAGAGCGAAGTCGTGCTGGAGCCTCAGGGCTGATGATCAAGGTCACCCCGCTCACGGATGTAGAAACGTGCCCTCGCAGCGTGGCTATCGGTACCTTCGACGGAGTTCACGTGGGGCATCGCGCGGTGATCGCCGGTGCCGACACAGTGCTCACCTTCGAACCCCACCCGCTGGAGATCCTCCACCCGCAGGCTGCGCCGAAGCTGCTGATGCCTTTCAACGTCAAGCGGGATGTGCTGGACGGGATCGGCGTCGAAGAGATGGTGGTGATCAATTTCGACCAGGACTTCACCCAGATCAGCGCCGAGCGCTTCATCGAAGAGATCCTGATCGCAAAGC
>CALEMO010000115.1 GCA_937910825.1 uncultured Solirubrobacterales bacterium
CGAGGAACACCGGGTCGCGGCCAATCTGGCGCATCGCCCGGACCGGTGAATTAACGCCCCCCGGAAGGACCTTCTGGGCGCGCTCGAAAAGTTCGCTGCCGCCTGAGGAAGAATCCTCAGGCGGCATGAGCCTCTTCCCAGAGCCTGTAATCATCCGTGAAATAACGCAGGCGGACCTTCTTGTACTCGGTCGAGGAGTACAGAGTGGCGCGGTCTTCCGGGCCCATGCCACTGTCCTCGGCAATCGAATCAAGGACCGCGTCGCACTCTTCTTTGGAACGGCCATGGGCCATCGTAAAGACGCTGTAGGGCCAATCTTCATAAGTCGGGCGCTGGTAGCAGTGCGAGACACCGCGGAAAGACGCCATGCGCCTGCCGGTCGTGAGGATTTCCTCCTCCGGCACCTTCCAGACACCCATGCCGTTGGCCGAGAATCCGGCACGGCGATGGAACAGGATCGCCGCCACCCGCCGCAGCAGGTGGCGCTGCTTCATGCCTTCGAGGTGAGCCAGCAGTTTCTCCACGCTGACCCCCACATCTTCGGCGGCGGCGTCGTAGGGCCTTGGCACCGCGGCCATCGGCCCCTGCAGGGCCTTGATCACGGCGATGTCAAAGTCGTCGTAGGGCTGGGCTTCGATCTCGCGCGGCGGTACGGCTTCAACGGTCCTCGACAGGGCGTCGGTTCCGCCCGCCATCTCAAGATTCATGTTGATCTTGAAGAGCGTGAGCGTCGGCAGCATGCGTATCGACTCGGCACCCGCCTCATCCATCAGGCGATTCAGGGTCTCCTCCAGGCCGAGTTTCGAGTCAGGCGGGGTGGCGATCGTGAACCAGAGGTTGAAGTCGTGGTTTCTCAGATAGTTGTGTGAAACGCCGGGGTGTGCGCTGACCACACCTGCAGGTCGCTGGGGATTCTCGGCATCCACCTTGGCGGCGACCAGCATCGAGCTGTATCCGAGCGCCCGGGTGTCGAAGATCGGCGTGATCTCCCGGATGATCCGGTTCTCGAGCAGGCGATTGGTGCGCTCGAGCGTTTCCGCAAGCTTCAGACCGGCCTCGCCGGCCATCACCGCGTAGGGCTCAGGCACAAGCGGGAAGCCGGACTGGAGCACGTTCATCAGGCGCTTGTCGGCGTCGTCAAGTGCGATCGCGGCACCGTCCTTGCGTGCCCGGACCTTCAGTTTTGGCGCCGACGGCGCGCTTCTGCTTAAGCCAGCCACGGGGCTGCCTCCTTCGCGTAGTAGGTAACTATGAAGTCCGCTCCGGCCCGCTTGATCGAAATCAGGGCTTCCAGGGCGGCTTTCTTTTCGTCGATCCAGCCGTTCGCGCCGGCCGCCTTCAACATCGAGTATTCGCCCGACACCTGATAGGCGGCCACCGGTGCGCCGGTCTCGTCCTTGACCCGGCGAACTATATCCAGGTAGTGGCTGGCGGGCTTGATCATCAGCGCGTCAGCGCCTTCGTCGAGGTCGAGCTTGGCCTCCCGTACTGCTTCATCACCGTTGGCCGGATCCATCTGGTAGCCGTGGCGGTCACCGAAAGAGGGGGCTGAATCGGCCGCCTCACGGAAAGGCCCGTAAAAAGCTGAGCAATACTTGGCCGCATACGAGAGGATCGCCACTCCGGAGTGGCCCTCTTCATCGAGCTGGTATCTGATCGAGCCGATGCGCCCGTCCATCATGTCGCTCGGCGCGACGATGTCGGCACCGGCCTCGGCGTGGGAGATCGCGGTTCTGGCCAGCAATTCCACGGTGATGTCGTTATCGACCTCGCCGTCGCGGACGAAACCGCACTGGCCGTGCGACGTGTATTCGCAAAGGCATACGTCGGTGATCACGGTCAAGTCGGGAAGTGCTTCCTTGAGCGCCCGGATCGCCATCTGGACGACCCCGGCATCGTCGTAGGCACCAGTGCCGGTCTCGTCCTTCTCGGAAGGAATTCCGAATAGCAGGACAGCGCTGACTCCCGCAGCATGAATTTCGGCCGCTTCGTCGACCAGTTCCGAAATCGAATGCCGGTAGATGCCCGGCATAGCGGCGATTTCCTCACGGACGCCGGTGCCGGCAGTCACGAAGAGAGGCATGATCAGGTCGTCTGGCGAGAGGCTCGTTTCGCGAACCAGGCCACGCAGGGCCGGAGTCCGACGCAGTCGCCGCAGGCGCGTCGCAGGAAAACTCATACCAGTCCATTGTACGGAGAGGGGCTCAGAATCGCCGCAGCGCCAACCTCGCTAGGCCTAAGTACGCAGCACAGAGGACCAAAAGGTGGAGCATCTGGAGCCAGATTGCCGATCCAGACAGTTCGAGGCCGCCGGTTATCGCGTCAAGCGCCGGGCGGAAAGGGAAAACCGCCGTGACCACGGATATAGCCGACTCGATCAAAGGCCCGACCGCATCGTCTGGAACCAGCGAAAGCAGGGCGAAAGGCAGGCAGATCATGACCGCCGCCAGAGTCGCCGCCCGAACTTCGCGAGTTGCCGCGCCCAGGGCAGCTCCGACTGCGGCGAAGGCCGCTGCACCGAGCAGCGCAGCCGGCAGCCAGATTGCCGACCTGCCCCAGTCGATCGGTACGAAAGCGGAAAGACAAGCCAGCAGAACGAACACGACGGCAAATCCGACGAGCGAGCCAAGGCCGAGCTTGGCGAGCAGTATCTGGCTGCGGCTGACCAGGCCGGCGGTGAGGCGTGAGAACGCGTTCTCCTCCTTTTCCAAGGCCAGCGATCCGGATACCAGAAGCACCGTGACGAACATCAGTGCGAATGTCGCGGTTACCCCGATTGCGAAGGTATCGAGGCTGGCAGCCTTTTCGCCCACTTCGACCTTGTCGGCCACCACTGGCTGCGCGATCGCGGTCAGGATCGGTCCCGCCAGGTCCAGGTTTTCAGTCGCCAGGCCAGCGAAATTGATCGCCCTCTGGAGCTTTTCGCGATCCGCCGGACTGTCGAGCCGTCGCATTACTTCGACCAGCAAAGTTTTCGTATTTTCAAGGCCGAGGATTTCGATCTGCTGGCCCAGCAAGCTGAAGTCTCCCCCCTTCAGGATCAGATCGATGTACTGCTTGCCACCTTCGGCCAGCCGTTTCGCGATCAACTGATTCGCCTCGGCCAGCATCGCGTCGATGCGATCGTCGACGATTTCGTTTTCGACCGTGCTGGAGCCGTCCACGATCACCTGGATCTCGGGCCGTTGCGGATTGAATCCGGCAAGCGACGCAATCTTTTCGCCGAGGTCCGCCGGGACCACTACGGCGGCCGTCGCGTCCCCCGACTCGACGAGGCCGCGGGCGTCATCCACGCTTTCAGCCTCCAGGCAGTCGACCCTCGCGCAGAGCTGGTCGCGAATCTCATCGCCGTCGATTTCTTCACCGCCGAGGCCAAGGGAATCGCCCGGTTGCATCGCGTTGTAGAGGGCAACTGTCGACTGCTCGGGAGCGCGGGTCAGGGCGAATCCGACCAGCAGGGCGATCGCAATCGGGTAGATGATCAACAGTGCCAGCTGTGCCGGCGAGCGCCGCAGGATCTGGAGGTCTTTCAGAAGCAGCCAGCGCATTGCTCAGGACCCTGCCTTCTCGATGAAAGCGAGGAACGAGGTTTCGAGATCCATGCTCGAAGCGTCCGGTCTGACCACAGCGTCCCGCAGCCCCTCGGCGGTGCCGTTGAAGACCGCGTTCCCTTCCGAGAGCACGAAAATGCGCTGCGCGTACCGCTCCGCCTCCTGGATGTCGTGAGTCGAGAAGACAACCGCGGTGCCGGAATCGAGCAGCCCGAGGATGAACTGCCACAGCTTCGCCCGCTGGGCCGGATCGAGGCCGACGCTGGGTTCGTCCAACAGCAGCACCGCCGGCTCGGCCATCAGCCCGATCGCGATGTTGATCCGCTGCTGGTTGCCGCCCGACAGGCGGCCAACCTGATCGCTGCTTCGCTCAGCCAGACCGGTCAATTCGAGCATCGCGTCAACGCGTGCTTCAGGGTCAGCGTGGCCCTGCAGGCGGGCGAAGAGGCGCAGGTTCTCGGCGACGGTGAGGCGCCGGTAAAGGGCGGCCTGCTGCGGCACCCATCCCACTCCCCCGCCGCTGTCTGAAACCTGCCCTTCGTCCGGGTTCGTCATCCCGGCGAGGATGCTGAGCAGAGTGGTCTTTCCCGCGCCGTTGGGCCCGATCAGCGCAACCACCTCGCCCCTGTCCGCTTCGAAACCGACCCCCCGAAGCGCCGTCCTCTGGCCGAAGCGCTTGCTGATGCCACTGGCGAAAAGTGCTTGGGTCGGTTCTTCCTCCTTCATTCGCGCGAACCGTATGGCATCCCGGCCGGACCGGGTGTCGGTAGGCTCGGCAGGGTGAAGCTGCTTTTCATCGGCGATGTTGTCGGCAGCCCGGGTCGCCGGGGCCTTGCCGAAGCGATGCCGTCCCTCAGGCAGCGCTTCGAGCCCGACCT
The DNA here is from genome assembly GCA_937910825.1 of uncultured Solirubrobacterales bacterium. Lineage (GTDB taxonomy): Bacteria > Actinomycetota > Thermoleophilia > Solirubrobacterales > 70-9 > 67-14. Next base: position 4,430 of record CALEMO010000115.1, read on the forward strand.
CACGGTTGTCAACGGCGAG
>CALEMO010000116.1 GCA_937910825.1 uncultured Solirubrobacterales bacterium
TATGTAAGGCCGATTTCGGCCCTCTTGTTCAAGGGGATGTTAACCCCTGCGATACGAGCCATCGCTAACCCTGCCTCTGCTTGTGTCGCGGGTTCTCACAAATCACCATGACGCGTCCGCGCCGGCGAATAATCTTGCACTTCTCACACATCGGTTTTACCGAGGCTCGGACTTTCATCGTCCTATGGTTCCTTTTGGGAGAGATGTCCCTGGGGCCCCAGTAAACGGGCCGTGGGCGTGAAAAAACGGCCCATAAGGCCGAATGCGAACAATAGCAAGAAGTTTCAAGCTTCGTCCCAGGGCGTGAGGATTCTGGGTCCATTTTCCGTGGCTGCAACGGTGTATTCGAAATGGGCCGCCATCGAGCCGTCTTCTGAATAGACCGACCAGCCGTCGTCGTCCATGTAAATCTCGGGTCCGCCGACGTTTACCATCGGTTCGATCGCGAAAACCATGCCGGTTTCGATCTCCGGCCCTTTGCCGGCCGGTCCGAAATTCGGGATCTGGGGTTCTTCGTGCATGTTCTCGCCGATGCCATGGCCGACCAGCGTGCGGATGATCGAGAAACCGTTGTCCTCCACATGGGTCTGGACGGCGTTGGAGATGTCTCCCAGACGGTTGCCCGGGACCACTTTTGCTGCCGCCAGGTCCAGTGATTCCTTGGTCACGTCGAGAAGTTTCCGCGTGGTCTCGTCAATCTGGCCGACCGCGACGGTGCTCGCACCGTCGGCCACCCAGCCGTCGAGGGTCACTCCGATGTCGACCGAGAGGATGTCCCCCTTCTCCAGCGTGTAGGGGCCGGGAATGCCGTGGACGACCATTGAATTGGGCGAAGCACAGATCGATCCGGGGAAACCGCGAAAGCCCTTGAAGGTCGGCACGCCACCCTGCGAACGGATGAATTTCTCTGCGACCTCGTCGAGCTCGGCCGTGGTAATACCGGCCCTCGCCTTCTTCTGGATCATCTGCATGCAGCGGGCATGGACGGCGCCTGCAGCGGCCATCGAATCAAGCTGCTCATCCGTCTTCCGGACGATCATGCAGTGCTAGGAACCCTCTTCCAGGCTCAGAGTCGAGATCAGGGTTCTGACCGACTCCCCCACCCGGTCCGGTGTTTCAGTTCCCTCAATCCGGTTGAGCAGGCCCTGCTTCCGGTAAAAGTCGATCAGCGGGGCCGTCTTCTCGTGGTACTGCTCGAGCCGGTGGGAGACGACTTCGGGCTTGTCGTCGTCACGCACGATCAGCTCAGACCCGTCGATGTCACAAGCGCCCTCGGTCTTTGGAGGGTCGAAGTCAACGTGGTAGACGTGCCCACCATCGAGGCAGACCCGTCGCCCGGAAAGCCGGTTGATAATCGCCTCGTCGGTCGAGTCGATCAGGATCACAGCGGTCAGCCCGCGGCCAAGCTCGCGGAGCTTTTTGTCCAGCGCCTCGGCCTGCGGCACCGTTCGCGGGAATCCGTCGAGGATGAAGCCATGCTCGGCTTCGTTGCTCTCCAGACGGTCAGCGATGATTCCGATCATCACCTCGTCGGGCACGAGGTCACCGCGGTCCATGAAGTCCTTCGCCTTGGCACCGACGTCCGACACAGCTTTCACCGCAGCGCGAAGGATGTCACCGGTGGCGTAATAGGGCAGCTCAAGGTCTTCCTGAAGGCGCTCGCCCTGAGTTCCTTTGCCGCTGCCGGGCGGTCCAAGAAGAATGAGGTTTAGGTTCGGCATCTAATCCAGATGACTTTCTACTTGAGAAAGCCCTCGTAGTTGCGCATCATCAGCTGGGCTTCCAGCTGTTTGACGGTATCCAGGGCAACGCCGACCACGATCAGGATCGAGGTGCCTCCGAAAAAGAACCCGCCGCCGACCTGGTTGAAGAGGATCGTCGGGAAGGCCGCCACCGCACCGAGGTACAGGGCTCCCGGGAAGGTCAGGCGCGAAAGCACGCGGTCCAGATATTCGGCAGTCGGCCGTCCCGGGCGCACTCCGGGGATGAAACCCCCGTATTTCTTGAGGTTGTCCGCCTGATCGACCGGGTTGAATGTGACCGCGGTATAGAAGTAGGTGAATACGATGATGAAGAAGACTTCGCCGACCACGTATGCCCATTGGTCGGGCGCGAGGAAGGCGGCAAAGTCGAGTGCGGCCGGTGTATTGATCAGCTGGGCGACGGTCGGCGGCATGGCCATGATCGAAGCGGCGAAGATGACCGGGATGACGCCGGCCATGTTGACCCGCAGCGGAAGGTAGGTCGAACCGCCCGAAGTCATCTTGCGTCCGACCACACGTTTCGCGTACTGGATCGGAATCCGACGCTGGCCTTCCTGGACGAA
>CALEMO010000117.1 GCA_937910825.1 uncultured Solirubrobacterales bacterium
TTGAACTCATTGATTCCTTTGCCGAGGGATCGCCCGAGTTCGGGCAGGCGTTTAGGTCCGAAAACAATCAGGGCGATGATCAGAACAATGGCTATTTCAAATGGGCCGATGTTTGGCATGACAGGGAAATGTTACCTTGAGCGGTACCGGGTGGCAGATCAGTCGCGGAAATTCAGGTAATAGCGTGATGCGGTCGGCTCTGCCTGGCCCTGGTACTTGGAGCCGTTGCTATCGCTTCCGTAGGGGCTTTCGACTGCTCTGTCCATGCGCATGAAAGAAATCTGGCCGATTGGCATACCGTGATAGATCGTGATCGGCAGGTTGGCGACGTTCGACAACTCAAGCGTCAGGTTGCCGGAGAAGCCGGCATCGACGAAGCCCGCGGTCGAGTGGATCAGCAGACCCAGCCGTCCGAGAGAGCTCTTGCCTTCAAGCCGGGCGACCAGGTCATCCGGCAGGGTGACCCGCTCGAGAGTCTGGCCGAGCACGAACTCGCCCGGGTGAAGGATGAAAGGATCGCCTTCTTCCGGCCGGACCAGGGTGGTCAGGTCCTCCATCGGCTCACGCACGTCGATGAACGGGTAGCGCGAGTTGTTGAAGACGCGGTAGGTGGAATCGACCCTCAGGTCCACGCTCGATGGCTGGACCAGATCGGGCTCATAGGGGTCGATCAGGATCCGGCCAGCTTCGATCTCCTCGCGGATCGTTTGGTCACTTAGAACCATGGCCGCGCAGTATCCCAAAAAGGCCGGGCGCCTAGCTGTACCGCAGGACGACACCGTCCGCAATCAGCTCGAGCAGTTCCCTCTGCTCGGAATCGAGACCGGCCGACGAGAGGCCCTGCTTCGCCTCTTCGATCAGACCCATCGCCCTTTCCCTCACCCGGTCCAGGGCACCGGTTTCGCCGATTCGCTCGCAAAGAGCTTCGGCCGCTGTTTCGTCGAGCGAGCGCAGGTCCACCTGAGTCAGATCCGGTTCGATATCGCGGGCAACTATGTACGGCAGGGTCACCGTGCCGTCGAGCAGGTCCGTGCCGCGCGCTTTCCCGGTGCGCTCGGGCGGTCCGGCTACGTCCAGCACGTCATCCAGCATCTGGAAAGCGAGGCCTATCCGGTTGCCGAACGCCGACATTACACCCGCCTGGTCGGGGCTGACCGTAGATCGGCCGAGTACGCAGGCGGCTTCAAACAGCCGGCCCGTCTTCAGGCTGCATCGCTCGATGTAGTCCTCTTCTGCCAGCGCCAGGTCGAATGCTCCGCGCCGCTGCATAAGCTCGCCTCGAGCCAGGTCCACCGCTGTGCGGCTGAGCTCGGTCACTGCCGTCTGGTCGCCACCGTCGACCAGCACACGGAACGCGGTCGCGAAAAGCTGGTCACCGACCGAGGTCGCCCGGCCGCGGCCGGACTCGCTGAAAACGGTCGGCTTGCCGCGACGAAGCGGCGCCCGGTCGAGCACATCGTCGTGCACCAGGCTCGCCATGTGAACCAGTTCCACCGCCACTCCTGCCCTGACGGCCGGCTCACCACCGCCGGGACCCGCGCACAAAAGGACGAGCATCGGCCGCATGCGCTTTCCACCCGCGGTCAGGGTGGTCACCGCGTCCTCCGAGAGTGGCCCCCCGCGGTTAACCGCAGCGGTCAGACCGGACTCGACCTGCTCGAGGCCGAGCGGCAGCCAGGCGCCGGCACCTTCGATCACGGCAGTCACCGGCTCGGGCGCAGACCTGCTGCTGCCTGAGGGAACGCCCAGGCGCTCCCCGTTCATCTGACTCCGCTGTGAAGCGCGATGATGCTGCCGGCCATCAGGGTCCAGCGGATGTGACGGAATCCTGCGGCATCCATGTGGTCAGCCAGCGCCCCGGCATCGGGAAAACTACGCACCGATTGAGGCAGGTACTCGTACGCGGAGGAGTCGCCGGCGAATTTGCCGAGCAGGGGCACAATGCGATCGAACCAGAGGACGAAGAACGAAGCGAGCGGCTGGCGGCTGGGCTGGGTGATTTCGAGGATCGCCAAGCTGCCTCCCGGTTTCAGAACCCGGTACATCTCGGAGAGTCCTTTCGGAAGGTCGGCCAGGTTACGGGCCCCGAAAGAGATCGTCACCGCGTCGAAGCTTTCGTCTTCATACGGCAGGTCAAGCGTATCGGCCCATTCGAACTCAACCTGGGCGACACCAAAATTCCGGGCCTTGACGTCAGCAAGTTCGAGCATCGGGCGTGAGAAGTCGGCACCGACCACCCGGCCTTCCGGACCGACCCTTTCGGCGAGGGCGAGGGCGAGGTCACCGGTGCCGCTGCAGAGGTCGAGCGCACTCTGGCCGGGCTCGAGTCGCACCCGGTCGGCGGCCCGTTCACGCCAGGTCTGGTCGAGCCCGGCGGTCATCACCCGGTTCATGCGGTCGTAGACGCCGCTGATCCGGTCGAACATCGAATTGACCTCTCCGCTGAACTGCTCGTCGCCCCGGCGCGGAGGCGTCTGGCTCACAGGAAAGCCTTAATCGAGCGAGGCCAGGTAGTCGGCCACCGCATTGATGTCTTCTTCTCCCAGACCTTCGAAGGAGGGCATGATTCCCGGGCCCGCGATCAGGGACTGCCTGATTGCCACACGCGGCAGGGTCGCACCGATCTCGGTCAGTTCTGGCCCCAGGCCTCCTTCTGCACCGTTCTCACCGATCGCATGGCAGGCCAGACAGCCGGATTGAGCGACGATCTGCTTGCCCTGCTCGTATTTCGGATTGGTCTCGAGTTCAATCTCGGTCGGTGAGCCGCCGGTCGCACCGAGGTAGGTCAGGTAGGCCATCGCGATGATGATCAGCACGGCGGTGAAGCTGGCGATCGGCCGGCGCCAGGGGATGCGCTCAGCGTTGCGGTCGATGAACGGCAGAATGAGCAGCAATACCATGCAGATGGTCGGGATGCCGACCGTGGCGATCGGGGTCAGCGCCGGTGGCTTGATCACACGAAGCAGCTCGAAAAGGAAGAAAAAGTACCACTCGGGGCGCGGTGTGTAAGTCGTGGTCGTGGGGTCGGCCTTCGGCCCCTGTTCAGCACCAAGGACCAGCGACATGATGATCAGGACGGCGGCGACCACACAGAACATCACCGAGTCCTTCATGATCGCGTACGGGAAGAAGGGCTTGCCCTTCTTCTTCAGCTGCTCGTATTCGCGAAGGTAGTCCTCTTTTTCGCGATTGTTCACGAGGAGGCCTGCTCTCCGGAATCGCTTTCGTCTTCCGCCGGTGCTTCGGTTTCCTCAGCCCGTTCGTCGGCCACTGGTACGTCAGCCACATCCGCGGTGGCGACTCCCGCCGCAACCGTTTCGGTGGGGCGGGCATGCTTCGGACGCGCCATGCGGACCCACGGCGGGGCGGTCGTGCCGAGCTTGACGACCAGGAAGAGGTGGGCACCGATCAAGGCAGCCATCAGCCCCGGTACGACCAACATGTGCAGTGCATAAAAGCGCGAAAGCGTTGTTGCGCTGAAGTCCGGGCCGGCTCTCAGGAAGTCGGCAAGGTAAGGGCCGACCACGGGGCCTGAAGCAGTGATGTTGTTGGCCACGATCGTCGCCCAGAAAGACCTCTGATCGAATGGAAGAAGGTAGCCGGTGAGGCCCATGACCATGGTCAGGACCAGCAGCACGACACCAATGACCCAGTTCAGCTCACGCGGGTACTTGTAGGCGCCAAAGAAGAAGGTCCGCGCCATGTGCAGGAAGATCAGGATGATCATCAGGCTGGCGCCCCACTTGTGGAGACCACGCACGAACTCTCCGAGGAAGACCTCGTTGGTCAAATGGGTGATCGAGGCGTAAGCCTGGGTGGCCGACGGCGTGTAGTACATCGCGAGGAAGACGCCGGTGATCGCCTGCATCGCGAAGATGAACATCGTCGCCGAGCCGAGGGTGTAGAACCAGTTGGTGCCCTTGGGAACGTGCCGGGACATCATCGCGGTGAAGATCCCCGAGGAGTTGGTCCTTGTATCTACCCAGCCGGCCAGGTCCTTGCCACCTTCGGCTCCATGGTGGGCGGCCTTTTTTGAATGCTTCGCCAGCTTCTCGCTGCGAGTCAGCTCGACTTCGGCTTCCTGCGCCAGGGCGTCTTCAGCCTTGGTATCTGCCGGTTGGTCTTTTGCGGAGAAGGGGCTTTTCATCGCTTGCTCAGGATGAAGGCGGTGGGAAGGTTGTCGGACGCGGCGGGTAGAGGTACTCCCAGATTCCGCCGGTGAACTCTCCGGGGTCGCGCGTCCGCACGGCCTTGAGATCGTTGGTTACGCTGTAGCGCGGGCCGAGCTCGACGTTGCCGTCGATAACCCGGGTCTGGAAGTGGTCCAGCGGACGGACCGGGGGTCCACCGATGCGCTTGCCGATGAAATCGTAGACACCACCGTGGCAGGGGCAGATGAAATTGGTCGCCGCCTGTACATATCGCACCGGGCAACCGAGATGGGCACAGCGAGTCGATATTGCGATGTACTCGGCAGGGTCCTCTTCATATTTGGCAGAACCCTGCCGAACGTACGCGGTTGTCTTGCCTGCCTCGCCGATGCCGGGCGTCTCGGTCAGCACAACCTGCCGGTAAGTCTCGGGGAGGAAATCGTCAGTGCTGCCGACTGCCTCCCAGCGTTCCTCGCCGCGACTGAAGACCGGCGCCAGGGCGAACCCGACTGCCGGCAATACAACCGCAGCGGCGGCCACGCCGCCGAGGGCCTGGCTGGCAACGACGAATACCTTGCGCCGGGTCAGCGATTCGCCCTCGAAGTAGCCACGCGGCTCCGGATCGGGCAGCACTGTACGGGAGGAACTCTCCGCGGAGGGGTTGTCGTTTTTCGAGTCGGACAAGTCGGTCAGATATCTAGCTATCGAAGGTACCGGAGTCTATTGCCTTGCGCGCGCCCGCGAACGCCCGGTCGAGGCCGTGGGCCTGCGCCATCCTAAGAGACCAATCAGCAAGAGCCTTGAGTGAATCGGCCTCATTGCCCTCGAGGGCCCTGACGAGACCTTTCAGCTCGTCACTGTTTTCGCATGACAAAGCCAAAAGCTGCGCCAGCCAGAGCTGCTCGGCGGCCTCAGCCCTTGCTTCGGCCCTGAGACCGGCCGCGACCCTGATCAAATCCGACAGTATTCCTACGGATTCCGGGTCGTCCAGCGCCGCAAGACCATTGATCCCGATCGCGTAAAAGAGGTCACCTGCCAGCAGGGCCAGATCGTCGTCTCCCCCGGTCAGAATCCGCGGGTTTCCGTAGTGGCACAGATAACCCTCGCGAACCGCTTCGACCACAAACGCATATTCGCCCGCGAAAGCCGAATTGCGCGGCCCCGAAGACGCGAGCAGGCCAAATGCTGGTTCGACTTCGGCTGTCTGAACCGCCGAAGCCAGGGGTTCGCCCTCACTGCGGACTCGTTCGCCGAGGGCCACCAGCGCCTCAGCCGGACTCAAAGCACCTGCTCCAGGCAGGCTCGTGCGGCATCGAGCGTTTCGTCGATCGCGGCTTCATCGTGGGCCAGGGATACGAACCACGCTTCGAACTGTGCCGGCGGCAGGTAGATACCGCGGTCGAGCATCAACCTGCAGAAAGTCGCGTGGGCTTCGAGATCGGTGTCCACCGCGTCGGCGAAGTTCCTGACCGGCTGCTGCCGGAAGAAGAGCGTGATCAGTCCCGGAGCCGAGGCGACCTGCAGTGAGCGATCCTCAGCGAGTTCGAGCAGCCCGGCGGAAAGCCGGTCGGTGAGCGAATTGAGCCGTTGGTAAGCCTCGGCGTCGAGCTGTCTCAGCGTGGCCAGCCCGGCGGCCACCGCCAGCGGGTTGCCGGACAGGGTGCCCGCCTGGTAGACGTCGCCGGCCGGAGCGATGTTTTCCATCAGCCGTCGCGGTCCGCCGAAGGCCGCAGCGGGCAGTCCACCGCCGACGATCTTGCCCATGACGTTTTTCTCCGCGTCGTCCAGGTTGATCCCAG
>CALEMO010000118.1 GCA_937910825.1 uncultured Solirubrobacterales bacterium
CGCTCGAAGAGCCGGGCGAGGTCGCTGTCGGTATGCCGGTACCGCGCATACTCCAGCGCATCGGGACCGCAAAGCTTCTGGTAACCGGCATCAATGTCGATCGTCGCGTACCCATCACCCCCCTGGCTGTTGTCGTTGAAGTAGTCGCGATCAACGTCGACGAATACACAACCGATCGCGTCCACCACTTCGGCGAAACCCTGGAAGTCCACGTTGATCACGTGGTTGATGTCGAGTCCGGTCACTGACTTGATCGTCTTCAGGGTCAGCTGCGGTCCGCCATAGCTAAACGCAGCGTTGAACTTGTCCGTTCCGTAGCCGGGAATCTCCACTTTGAGGTCCCTGGGGATCGAAAGCATCGCGATCTGGCCGGAGTCCGGGTCCAGCCGGAGCAGCATGGTCGTATCCGAACGGCCGGGATCACCCGCAGAGGCTCCGCCGCCGGTCCTTACGTCAGAACCGAGGATCGCGATCGTCTGGGGTCCGCCGTTGTCTTTCGGCAGCACCCCGCTGGGAACACGAATGCCGTCGTCGGAAATACCCGCGGTAATGTCGTTGACAACGTTCATGATCGATGCAGAAGTTGCTCCAGCGAAAGAAAAGACGATGACCAGGGTCGCCAGGGAAAAGCGCCACCAATAGCGGCGGCGCTTGGCCGGAGCCTCAAAATCACCAGTCGCCGAGGGGCGCCTGGGATCCCACGGTTCACCCGATTTCCGGCTGGTCTCGATCGCCTGGTGAACGTCGCTCTTTGCCTCAGCCGCCAGGATCGCCGTCTGCTCGGCCGTAATCGCCCCTTCTGACGGAAGCTCCCATCCAGCCGTGCCTTCTGCCGTGTCTTCGGACGGCACTTGCCCGGTCTCCTGACCGGGAGCGTCCCCCTCCCCGGACTGGGCTCCGGGGGTATCTGTCCCTTCGCCGTCCGCAGCATCGACGTCGCTCTCTTCGTCTGCAGGAGGCTGAGTCGCGCTCTCAGGGCTCTCGAGCAGCGCTGCCCTGAAAACAGCGTCGAGCTCGGGAACTTCGTCTCCGTCAAGCAGCTTCGCCTCCAGGGCGAAGACTTCTTCAGTCGGCTGTTCGACGTATTCACCGGGTTCTGCCGGCGGCTCCTCCGGCGCAGGCTGGTCTTCTGCCGCCTCCGACGGTGAACTGCTCTCAGCCTCCTTTGACGGGGGCTGGCTCTCGTCGTCGAGAGCGCCGAGCAGGTATTCCTCGGTCGACTCGCCCGGCGCGTTCTGGCCGCCAGGCTGGTCCGTGCCGTCTGATTCCGGATCTTTTTCGTGCTCAGTCATCGTTATTGCCGTCGGCCAGCTTTGCACCGATACCTAAATAATCCCGAAGTGTCTTCTGATATGCGACGAGAGAGCTGATCGAGACCCACTCCTCCGGGCCATGGTGCCCGGCGCCCTTGGGGCCGAACTCTACCGCCGGGATGCCTGCCCTGATGAAGGACACAGCATCCGACGCTCCATCGCGTCCGATCGAGATCGAGGTTCCGTCGTGGTGCGAATCGGCCACTTCGATCAGCCGCTCCACCCAGGGTGAATCGATCCCTCTGTCGATCGGCGGCAAGGCAAAGATTGTCTCGATGCTGGCCGGCCCCAGTTCCTTGACCTGACGCAGGATCTCGTCCGGGGATTGATTCGGCAGGTATCGGATGTCGACGTCTATCGCGCAATAGTCAGGCACTTTGTTCAGGGCGTCGCCACCCCAGATGCGCCCGAGGTTCACCGACGGTCGGTCGAACAACTCGGAACTCTCACGGGCAAACGGTAGCGACTCCAGGCCCCGGAACATTTCCACAGCACGCAGGACCGCGTTGTCCCCGAGCCACGGGGTCGAACCATGAGCTGCCCTGCCCGCCACGCCGAGGCGGATCGCCAGAATCCCTTTTGCGGCCACGCCGACATGCAGGTCGGTCGGCTCTCCGGTTATCGCAAAGTCGCCGCGCAGGCCCGAATCAACCAGAAAATCGCTACCTCGATCCTTTCCTTCTTCCGACTCTTCGTCCGAAACGATGCCCAGGACGATACGCAGGCCCTCGGGAACCTCATCCGCGGCGGGCATCGCGAGCATCATCGCGGCCAGTGCCGCTTTCATGTCGTAGGCACCCCGGCCGTAAAGCCGGTCGCCTTCCACCCTGGGCTGAAACTGGTTTGCTTCGGCGGGAACCACGTCCACATGACCGTGAAGAATGACCGCTGGATCAGCCTCGTTGCCGACCGACGCCGTGATCACCGGCAGCCCACGGCACTCCTTCTGGCGGGCATCTATTCCCCGCGCCTCCAGCCAGCCTTTGATGAATCCCGCGGCCTCGTGAATGCCTTCCGGCTGCGAGGTGTCGTACGCGATCAGGCGCTTCGCGAGAGCGAGCAGATCGGAGACTTCTACTCCCCGCGGGCGAGTGCCAGAAATGCGCTGGTGCGCTCCAGGTCACGCTGCGCGAGCTTCCTAGCTGCGTCGCCGATCTCGGGGCCGTCCAGCTTCGCCTGCGCCTCGGCCTGCTCGGCTTCGATCGCGGAAGCGTCGAGCTCTGAAGGCGGTACCGCTTCCTCGAGCAGCAGCTGCGCATGGTTGGCGAAGATCTGCATCATGCCGTGGGACTGCGCGTATACCTTCGTCTCGGAGTCCGACACCTTGAGGCGCAACAGGTTCGGCTTCAGCGCGGCAAGCACGGGCACATGGTTGGCGAGCACGCCGATCTCCCCGATCACTGTCCGGGTCGAGAGCTGAAGAACGTCCCCGCTGAAGACTTCACCCTCCGGGGTGAGGACTTCAACCGAGAATGTCGTAGAAGTTGCCAAGGGCTACGCAGCGCTCTTCGCGGACTCGGTCACCTGGTCGATGCTGCCCTTCATGTAGAAGGCGCTCTCCGGGTACTCGTCCAGCTCGCCATCGAGGATCATGCGGAAACCACGGACGGTCTCAGCGACCGGCACGTACTGGCCCGGGCTGCCGGTGAACTGTTCGGCGACGAAGAACGGCTGTGACAGGAACCGCTCGATCTTGCGGGCGCGGTAGACCAGCACCTTGTCTTCGTCCGACAGTTCGTCGATGCCGAGGATGGCGATGATCTGCTGAAGCTCGCTGTAGCGCTGCAGGATTTCCTGAACGTCGGTCGCGGTCTTGTAGTGCTCTTCACCGAGGATGTCCGGCTTGAGGATGGTCGAGGTCGAATCCAACGGGTCGACGGCCGGATAGATGCCCTTCTCCGAGATCGCACGGGAGAGTGCCGTGGTCGCATTGAGGTGGGCAAACACCGAAGCGGGGGCCGGGTCGGTGAAGTCGTCGGCGGGCACGTAGACGGCCTGGATCGAAGTGACCGATCCACGCGAGGTCGATGTGATCCGCTCCTGGAGCGTTCCCATTTCGGTTTCCAGAGTCGGCTGGTAGCCGACTGCAGAAGGCATACGGCCAAGCAGCGCCGAAACTTCGGAGCCCGCCTGGACGAAACGGAAGATGTTGTCGATGAAAAGCAGAACGTCCTGTCCGCCGGCCTCACGGTAATACTCGGCCATGGTCAGGCCGGAGAGGGCGACGCGCAGACGCGCTCCCGGGGGCTCGTTCATCTGGCCGAAGACCATCATCGTTTTGTCGATCACGCCGGACTCGGTCATTTCGATGTAGAGGTCGGTGCCCTCTCGGGTACGTTCGCCGACACCACAGAAAGCAGAAAGTCCGCCGTGCTCCTGGGCGATGTTGTGGATCAGCTCCTGGATCAGAACGGTCTTGCCGACGCCGGCGCCGCCGAACAGGCCGATCTTGCCGCCCTTTGCATAAGGCGCGAGCAGGTCGACAACCTTGATGCCGGTTTCCAGGATCTCCTGGGTCGGGGTCAGGTCAGTGGCGTCCGGGGACGGACGATGGATCGGCCAGCGCTCGACGTCGTCGGGCAGCGCTTCGCCGCCGTCGATCGGCTCGCCGAGCAGGTTGAAGATGCGGCCGAGGGTGACGTCACCGACCGGAACCGTGATCGGACCGCCGGTGTCGACCACGCGGTCGCCTCGCTGCAGCCCGTCGGTGGCATCCATGGCGACCGTTCGAACCCGGTCGTCACCGAGATGCTGCTGCACCTCGCAGACAACCGCCATTTCGGCACGGTTGTCGGTCTTGTCGACCTCGATGACCACGGCCGAGAAGATCTCCGGCAGCTGGTCGGGGAAAGTTACGTCGACCACGACCCCGGTGATCTCTTCGATCCGTCCTGTGTTCTTATCGTTGTTCTCTGACATATCTCCAGTTTCCAGTTTCGAGCTTTGGCGTCCGTCTAGCCGAGCGCTTCAGCGCCGCCGACGACTTCCAGAATTTCCTGCGTGATCTCCGCCTGCCTCACCCGGTTCATTTCCAAGGTGAGGTCATCGATCATGGTTTCAGCGTTATCAGCGGCGCTGCGCATGGCGGTCATGCGGGCACCGAGCTCGGATGCCGCTGATTCGAGCAAATTGCGGTAAAGCGAAATGTTCACATATTCGGGGATCAACTGGGCCAGCAGATCCTCGGGGTCGGGCTCGTACTCCCAGGAAGCCCTGGCATGTGCTTTGGCGAGATCGCCTTCGAGCTCTGCGGCAGCTTCGTCCTCGGCACCTTCGCCGACCACCTCGGCTTGCTGCACCGGCAGCAGGGTCAGGTTCTGGACGTATTGGGTCAGCGGCGAAACGTAGCGGTTGTAAACCACCTCAACCCGGTCGACGTGTCCGTCGATGTAAGCCGCGACCAGGTCTTCGCCGATGTCGCGAGCATTGGTGAAAGCGGGCCGGTCAGTGAATCCGGTCCACGAGCCGCTGACATTCTGCTTGCGGAAAGTGAGTGCTCCGTCGCCCCGCCTGCCGACCACGAAGAAAATGACCTTCTTGCCTTCGTCCAGGGCCTGATCACGCAGGTTCAGGCCCTCCTTGATGATGTTGGCATTGAAAGCTCCGGCGAGGCCACGATCGCCCGTGACCAGCAGGACCCCCAGCGTTTCCACGTTTTCCCGCTCGTTCAGGATCGGCAGGTGAGAGAAGCTGCCTGCCTGCGCGGCGGCGCGCCGGGTCAACTGGCGCATCGACTGGGCATAAGGCCTCAACTGGGCAATGCGATTCTCCGCCTTGCGCAACCTGGCCGCCGCGACAGCTTCCATCGCCCGCGTGATCTGGCGGATGTTCTTGACGCTGGAGATCTGATTTGTGACTTCTTTGCGATTGGCCATGGTTTCTTCGGTGGGGCGTTGGGCGAACTGGCGATACTAGGCTGCTGCCGGGGCTTCTTCTTCGGCCGCGTCTTCGGCCTTGGTTGCGGATTTCGCCGATGACGAATCAACCCGGTCGGATTCACCTTCCGAGATCGGCTCGCCATCGGAATCGAAATCGGGGCCGAAGTCATCGACGTAACCGCTGATGATGTCGGCAAGTTCCTTTTCATCCTCCTCCGGGAACTGGCCGGTCTCATTGATCCGGCCACAGAGCTCAAGGTTTTCCGTGTGCAGACGGGTGAGCAGGCCACCGAGGAATTCCTGGACCCGCTCGGTCTTGATCCGGTCGAGGAATCCACCGGTGCCCGAGTAGATCGAAGCGACCTGATCGGCAACAGACAGCGCGTTACGCTCGTTCTGCTTGAGCAATTCGACCAGACGCTCACCACGGGCCAGCGTCTTCTGGGTCTCGGAATCAAGCTCGGAACCGAACTGGGCGAAGGCTTCGAGGTCGCGGTACTGGGAAAGCTCGCCTTTCATCTTGCCGGCGACTTTCTTCATCGCCTTGGTCTGGGCATCGCCGCCGACTCGCGAAACAGAGATACCGACGTTGATAGCCGGCCTGATTCCCGAGTTGAACAGGTCCGACTCGAGGAAGATCTGGCCGTCGGTGATCGAAATGACGTTGGTCGGGATGTAAGCCGAGACGTCGTTGGCCTGGGTTTCGATGATCGGCAGCGCGGTGAGAGAGCCTCCACCTTCATCGTCACTCAGCTTCACCGAACGCTCGAGCAGGCGCGAATGCAGGTAGAAGACGTCGCCCGGGTATGCCTCACGGCCCGGCGGGCGCCGCAGCAACAGTGACATCTGGCGATACGCATAGGCGTGCTTGGTGAGGTCGTCGTAGACGCAGAGTGCGGCTTTGCCGTCATAAAGGAAGTACTCGGCCATTGCCGTTCCGGCATATGGCGCGATGAACTTGATCGGGGCGGCTTCGTCAGCCGGAGCGGCAACGATGATGGTGTTTTCCATCGCGCCCGCGGCCTCGAGGACCTCGCGGACCTGGACGACCGTTGCCATGCGTTGGCCGATGGCGACGTAGACGGAGATCACGCCAGAATCCTTGTTATTGATGATCGAGTCGATGCCGACCGTGGTCTTGCCGGTCTGGCGGTCGCCGATTATCAGCTCGCGTTGGCCACGGCCGATCGGAATCATGCCGTCGATCGACTTAATGCCGGTCTGCATCGGCTCACGGACGGGCTGGCGAGAGATGACGCCGGGGGCCTTGAACTCGGCCGGGCGGGTCTT
>CALEMO010000119.1 GCA_937910825.1 uncultured Solirubrobacterales bacterium
GGGTAGGCGCACGGTCCTGAGGTCAACCAGAGCGAGTCCTTCGAGTTCTTCGGTCTCCAGCTGATACGAGGACCCGAGCAACTGGTAGCCGCCACAGACGGCAAGGATGACGGCGCCGCCCGCTTTCGCCTGATCCAGTGACTGCTTTTTGCTCGCGATCAGATCGGCCGCAACCAGTTTCTGGTCACGATCCTGCCCGCCGCCCATGTAAATCAGGTCGAATGCCTCCGGATCGAAATGCTCTCCAATGCCGCAGCGGGTGATTTCGAAGTCGATTCCACGCCAGGCGCAGCGCCGCCCAAGGAAAATGAGGTTGCCCCGGTCGGCGTAGATATTCATCTGGTCCGGGTAGAGGCTGAGCAGGCGGAGCTCCATTCTTCAAGCCTATGGATCAGGAGATATCGGCAGAGTGGCGGGCTAGCACGACGAGTGACGCGATATGTCGTTCCGTCTCTGGAATCTCGATAAGTCTGGCTGGATACAGGCCGGCCAGGTGGAGTTCCTCTGCGATTGACTCACGATCGATCAGGTCGAGTGTGATGCTGTCCCGGTTCTCTTCGAGTGAGCCGTCGGGAGCGACCACCTGGCGCAGCCGGACGATCGTCAGCGTTTCACCGTCCGCCTCGACAGCGACCGGTCGGCTCGCGTACACCCAGCCGTCCAGCTCACGCAGGTCGGGCAGGATCTCGAGTTCCTGGGTCTGCGGCAGGACCAGCTCCGAGATCGCGAAAGCGAAGGTGCCGCCGGGTTTTAGGCGACGCTTGACGCCGTCCAGCAGTTGCTGCCTCCTGGCATGACCGCCGAGGATGTGAATCAGCTGCTGCGGTGCGATGATCGTCTCGAACCGGTCCCGGCCGAGGTCGAGCCGAGCGAGGTCGGTCACGTCGCCCGGGATCGCCGCATGCTGCTGCTCTACTGCGAGGCGATTCAGGTCAGCGATCATTACCGGATCGAGGTCAACTCCGAGCACTGACCTGCCTTCAGCGGCGAGGTGGCGGGAGACCCGGCCGATGCCACATCCGAGGTCCAGCACCGAGGCTGATCCGGCCGTGACTTCGGACCAGACTGAAAGGTCGGCCAGGTACGCACATGATTCGACCCACTGCCAGATCGACTCGGTGGCCGACTGCGAATCGGCAAGCTTCAATCCGCCCAGTACCTTTCGGCCTTGCCACGGTCGGCCAGAAGCCCACGAAGTTCGAGCAACGCCGTGTATGTCGGCATAGCGAAAAGCTGCTCGGGGCTGGCGGCGAGGGCCGTATCCAGAGCATCCTCCAGGTCGTCGACCACTTGAATCGTCTGCTCATCGAGTCCTGCATATTTCAGCCTCAGAGCCATCTCCGAGGCACGGGTCCCGGTGCAGACGATGCTCTCTACGCGGCCCGAAAGCATCTCGAAGTCGGCGTCCCAGATCCAGGAGATGTCCCGCCCGTCCGCGATTCGGTCATTCAGAGCGAGCCAGAGACTGAGACGGCCCGGCTCCAGTGCCAGGGTCCGGATGACTTCGTTTGCTCCAGCGGGGTTCTTGATCAGCAGGATCGAAAGCTCGGTCTGCTCCATCTGGATTCGTTCGACCCTGCCGAAGACGGCCTTCATCCCGGAAAGGCTCGCGGTCGCCCCTTCCAGCCCGACGCCGAGCCTGCGGGCAGTGGCGATCGCTCCGAGTGCGTTGTAGAGGTTGTAAAGCCCGGGCAGAGGCAACTCCAGCCGGCAAGTGGCCTCGGGCGTCACGATCTTTGCTTCGAGGCCCCGCATGCCATGGAGCGATATCTCGCTTGCGAAGACGTCGGGGGTGGGACGCTTCATCCCGCAGCCGGGGCATGAGTAGTGACCCATGTGTCCCACGAAGCTGAGCTCATGTTCCAGCGCGTGACCACAGACACGGCAGGCTTTCGCATCATGG
>CALEMO010000120.1 GCA_937910825.1 uncultured Solirubrobacterales bacterium
GAGGATGCCCGCCGCGAGTTTGTCCGACTCGGGGGTGGCCGCCATGTACGGAGCGACCTTGTAGTGACGCGCAAATCCGCGTTTGATCTCGATCCCGGCAACCAGGAGAACATCGACCGGGTCAGCCGAATAGATGTCTCCCACGGCTGTGGTGGTGCTGCTGGGCAGTATCTCTCGCCAGACGATGTCGACTGCCGCCCTCACGATCTCCGCTCTCGAATCGAAGTGGTGATGGATGGCTGACGGGGTAACCGCCAGTTCCTTTGCCAGATGCCTGATGCTGGGATCTTCACCCTGATCAAAGGGTCGCATGGTGCCTGCCGCAATCTCATCTCTTCCAGATGGGTGTTGCGGCCTTCGGCGAGCCTGGTCATGTTTACGTTCTCGGACAGTCGCTGATATCGGGATGTTATCTGCCCGAGCGAAGCGAAAGCTCAAGGGCCAGTCGATCACCGGGCTGGTCGAGGCAATCGCCGTAAAGTTCCCGCAGACGGGCGATGCGATAGCGAGCGGTCTGCGGGTGGACATGCATTGATCGGGCCATCTCGGCGGCATTGCCCCTCTGCTCGATATAAGCGAGCGCGGTCTCGGTCATGCGGCTTCGAGCCTTCGGGGTCAGCTTGGACATGGGCTGCAGGGTCTGGCGGCGAAGCCGGCCGATCAGATCCCTGCTGTTGAACAAAGCCAGCTCGACCAGGTGTTCTTCAGCCCGCAGCAGGCCTTCGGCGCGGACAGCACCTGCTTCGAGCGCGACCATGGCGACCCCGGCCAGCTCCCAGGAGTCTCGGAAGTTGCTCGCTTCGACTTCGCCACCGAGGCAGGTAGGCCTGCCTCCGGTTGCCTCCTTCAACTGCCTGAACCGCCCGGGTCCGCTGGCGTCGGGAACGGCGATGCAGCCATAGCCGTCGACCGGGGCCGAGATCACGTCAGTGGGGAGGGTTCGCGTGATCTCGGCCAGGTCGCGTTCGTGGCAAATCAATGCAGCAATTCGTTTCGGGATGCGCCAGCCGGCGTGGGCTCCGATCGATTTCAGATCGTCTGCCGGGAGTGGCCTGTCGCGCAACATGGCCATGATCAGTTGGCGTTCACGGCGCAGGCGCTCGCCCTGGCCTTCGGACTGGGCCTGGGCAAAGCCGTCGGTGGAGTCGGACGAAAGCTCGTCGATGTAGACAAAGATCGACTCAGCGAGAAGCGCGAGCGTATTGCCATCAAATCCGGATTCCAGTCCGACCGCGGCAATGCGACGCCAGGCGATACGTGCTCCTACCCGGTAGGCCGCCTGCAATGCATCCAGAGTGCGCCCGTTGTCGAACTCGCCACGTCCGAGAGCAACGTAGACCTCACGACTGGCGCCACGGTCGGCGTCAGGATCCCGGATCAGGCCGACGAACTGCCCGAGTGCCTCGCCAACCCCACGCAGTACACCGCGGCCGAAGGATCCCTCAAGTGGTCGCGCGTATTCGGGGATCTCGATACCGATCGTTTCCACGATCTCGGTCGAGATCAATGGGAAAACCGGCTCGATGACATCCGCGACATCGGCGGGCAAGCTGCGCCAAGGTTCTGAGACTGAAGAAATTATAAGTTGACTTATAACAAATGCTTCAGATGTATTGAATACGGAGCAAAATTACCCGTATTTCGCGAATAGTATGCGCTGATGGAACCCGGCAAGGTCGTCCCAGAAGAATCGCCCGAAATGGCGACGGTCGACAAGGTCTCCAATCTGGTCGGGGTGATCCTGCCTTTTATCGCGATGATCGCGGCGATCGTGCTTTTCTGGAACAGGATCGTGACGCCGGCGGACCTGATCATCCTGCTGGTCATGTACGTGATCAGCGGGCTCGCAATCACTGTCGGCTTTCACCGCCTGCTGACCCATCGCTCCTTCCAGACCCCAAAGCCGGTCGAGTATGCGTTCGCGGTCCTCGGGTCGATGTCAGTTCAGGGTCCGGTGATCACCTGGGTCGCTGACCACCGCAAGCACCACGCCCATACCGACAAACCGGGAGACCCGCATAGTCCTCACGTCGGCCACGGCGACGGGATAAGTGGTGTGATGGCCGGACTCTGGCACGCACACATCGGTTGGTCGTTGAGCGAGCATGGCCGGGCCGACGAGCAGCGCTACGCGCGTGAGCTGGCCGAGGACCCGGGCATGCAGTTCATCAGCCGCAATTTTCTCTGGTTCCTGCTCTTGAGCCTGGCAATTCCGACGCTGGCCGGGTATCTCGTCAGCGGTACTCTCGCTGGTGCCGCTACCGGGCTGCTCTGGGGAGGCCTGGTGCGGATCTTCCTGGGGCACCACGTCACCTGGAGCATCAATTCGATCTGCCATTTTCTCGGCACGCGCCGCTTCGATGTGGAAGACAAGTCAACGAATGTCTTCTGGCTGGCGCTTCCTTCTTTCGGAGAATCGTGGCACCATAACCATCACGCATTCCCTCGCT
>CALEMO010000121.1 GCA_937910825.1 uncultured Solirubrobacterales bacterium
GCGCTTCCTTCTTTCGGAGAATCGTGGCACCATAACCATCACGCATTCCCTCGCTCGGCAGAGCATGGCCTGAAGAAGTGGGAGCTTGATCCTTCAGCCTGGGTGATCACCCTGATGGAGAAAATCGGGCTGGCCCACAAGGTTGTTCGGGTTACTCCGGAACGGCAGAGTCAGAAACTCGCCCCTGTTGGGCAGCGGGTGGATCAGACCAAGTCGAGTTCGACCTGACGTTTCCATTCGGGTTTTTCTTCGCGCCAGCCCTCTTCCGTCCTTGAGTACTTCCAGTACCCGGTAGCCGAAAGCATTTCCCGGGGGATGCCCCGCTCGAGGATCAGGTGCTTCCTCACGGCACGCACCATTCCGGCTTCGCCGTGGATGAATGCCCCCGGAAACCCGGGCGGGAATTCCAGACCACGGATCGCTTCGAAAATGAGGCCGGCTTCGCTATGCGGTCGCCCCCGGCGAAACAGCCAGGTCAGCTCGATGTCGGCCGGCGAATCCAGCGGCCGCACTTCGCTTTCGTCCTCCACCTCCAGAAAGACGCGGGCGGTGGACCCTTCGGCCAGCCGCGAGAGAGTCACCGAGATCGCAGGGATCGCCGCATCGTCTCCGGCAAGCAGGTGCCAAACGGCGTCTGGGGATGGCATGTAGGCGCCGCCTGGCCCGATCATTTGGACCCTGTCCCCCCGGGAAGCTGAAGCGGCCCAGGGTCCGGCGAGGCCCTGGCCATGGGTCAGGAATTCAATGCCGAGCAGACGGTTCTCCGGGTCCCAGGTTTTCACCGTGTATGTCCGCTGGCGAAACCATTGCTGCTTTGGCCGCGTAGCCTTTATCTGCTTCGTTTCGAATGGAGGTCCGTAGTCCGCCCCCGGGGGTGGCAACTGAAGCTTTACGTAGCTGTCCGAGAAAGGGACGGGGTCGAATCCGCACAGCCCTTCGCCGCCGAAAGTCAACCGGATCATCTGTGGCGTGATCTTCTCGCTCGAGAAGACTTCAGCCACAAACGGCCTGCGGGCCCTGCTGCTTGCTGGTGATTTGGGCACGCGCCAATGCTATGTGTTTCTTTTTCGGCGAATGCGGGAAGATGGAACTCGTGAGCATCCTCTTCAAGCCACTTGGCATCCTCTCGGGAGTTCTTGCCGGCATGCTGGCGCGCAAACTGATCGAGAAGGTCTGGCTGGCCGTGGACGATCAGCAGCCGCCGGATGCAGAGCATCGCGGCGTCGACTTGAAAAAGATGGTGATTGCGCTGCTTCTGGAGGGTGCGATCTTCAGTCTTGTTCGGGGCCTGGTTGACCACGGAGCGAGGGTGGCATTCGCGCGCTATACCGGCGTCTGGCCTGGTGAGGAACGCCCCGAGCTGGACGAGGGGTAGGCCAGCCCGCCGCGCGGCAGGGTCGGCCGGTTCAACTTATTTGCCGGTGAAGGCCTTGGCCACCAGTTCCTGGACTCGGCCGCGGTCTTCCTTTGGCACGATCTTTTGATCCTTGGTCGGGACCACCAGCCTCATGAATTCCCGCCGCTCATCTTCGCTCAGGTTGTTATAGAGCCTCTTGGTGTGGTGGCTGAGCCATTGGGCCCGGAGCCAGACAGCAGGCCAGTCGACCCGCTTGGCGAATTCCACGCCACGGCCGGCCAGCCCGATTGCGGCTCCCGCCCGGGAGGCCTTGGACTTGGACGCCTTTGATTTCTTCGCCGCCATGCTGCCAGAGCATAAGGCAGCCGGGTTTTCGATCAGGCGGGGATGGGGATCGTGATGATCGGTGCCGTTTTCACTGGCTCGGCTTTCCAGGACGCCGTCATCGTCAGAGTCGAGAGTCGGCGCCTTGCTCGCCTTGCTTCTGAGCATGTCGATCGCCCGGTTCCTGACGATGCCGAGGCACCAGGCTCCGGCGCTGCCGCGGTCGGGGTCGTAGCGCTCACCGCTTTTCCAGATTGAGAGAAATGCTTCCTGGACCACGTCTTCTGCGGCCGAGCGCTCACCGACTACGGGTAGGCGAGGGAGAAGGCCCGGCGTTCAAAGCGATCGTAGAGGGCTTCGAAAGCAATCTGATCGCCTAGCCCGACCCGGGTCGGCAGATCTTCGTCGT
This sequence comes from uncultured Solirubrobacterales bacterium, assembly GCA_937910825.1. Taxonomy (GTDB): domain Bacteria; phylum Actinomycetota; class Thermoleophilia; order Solirubrobacterales; family 70-9; genus 67-14. The sequence goes on from CALEMO010000121.1 coordinate 2,091, forward strand.
CGAGCTGCCTGGCTGATTGTGGAGTGGTCTGCATTCTTTTCGGTTCTATCTGGGCCAAGTATTGAGCAATGACGCGACGACGGTGAAACCGGGTAAATCGCGCCTCACCATTTGCTGTGTTTTCAAGCGGTGCTGCAAAGAGCTACGACAAATCGCCGCGATCGGATCAAAATGCACAGATCTGCTCAACCAGCTGTGTCGAATATAAGGTGAGACTGTGGACAGAAAAACGATTCTGGCTCTTGGGACGATGGCACTGGGAGTCTTTGTTATCGCCAACGACATCACCGCGATGAACGTCGCCGTTCCGGCGATCGAAAAGGATTTCGGTACGAGCACGACGACGGTCCAATGGGTCGTAAACGCCTACTCGCTTTCATTCGGGGTGCTGATCGTCACCGGTGGTCGTCTGGCCGACCTTTTCGGGCGGCGTGAAGCGTTCTTTCTCGGCGCAGGGATATTCGCCGTGTTTTCCCTGCTCGGTGGTCTTGCGCCGACCGAAGCGTGGCTGATCGCCGCGCGGGCACTGATGGGCATCGGCGGTGCTCTGATGTGGCCCGCGATCCTCGGTATGACCTTCGCCCTGCTGCCCGCGGAGAAGGCCGGCCTGGCCGGTGGACTGATCCTCGGCATCGCCGGCATCGGCAACGCAGTGGGGCCGATGCTTGGCGGGGCACTTACGGAATTCGCCAGCTGGCGGTGGATCCTCTTCCTGAACGTTCCGATCGCCCTGATCGCGATCGCTGTTGTTTACATGCTGATCCACCAGCCTCGACCGGAATATACGGACCGGAGGATCGACTATGGCGGAATCATCACCGTTTCGCTCGGGCTCTTCATCTTCATGATCGCCCTTGATCAGGTCGTGGACCTCGGCTGGGGAGATCCGCGAATAATCGCTGCGGTCGTGCTTTCAATGCTCTTGCTGCTCGCTTTCGTGGCGGCCGAGCGGCGAGCCGGGGACCATGCGCTGGTACCCGACGACGTATTCGGAAATTCCGCCTTCCGCTGGACCTGTGCGGCCATCTTCTGCATGTCCGCGACCTTTTTCAGCGCGCTGTTTTTCCTGCCTCAGTACATGCAGAAGGAATTCGGCTATTCGGCTTTTGAATCCGGGTTGGGACTGCTCCCGTTCATGGCGGTATTCGCCCTGACTTCATTCATCGCCGGCCCCCTCTACAACCGGGCCGGCGGCAAGCTGATTATCTCGGTCGGCTCAGCCTGCATCGCCGCCGGCCCATTCCTGCTGGCCCTGGGCATCCGGTCAGGTGGCGACCTGCTTTCCGTGGTTCCCGGGATGGCGGTGCTAGGGGTCGGGATCGGGCTGTTTTATTCCTCGGCGACTACGATCGCAGTTACATCGGTTGATGACTCCCGCAGCAGTCTGGCTGGAGGCATCATCTACATGTTCCAGATTGCCGGCGGTTCGGTCGGGTTGGCTCTGACCACCACGATCTTCGCTTCGCAATCGGGTCTGATCAGCGGACTGCATGCAGGATTCAGGTTCAATTCAGCACTTGCCCTGATCGGCTTTCTGATCACGCTCGCCTTCGTCGGAGGCCGTTTTCGCAGCCGCCGAAAGAAAATTCAGGCCTGAAAATCTGGCAGTAGTTCAACCAGTCGCGCCAGTCTCCACGTAGTCCCGGGTAGAAGTCAATTCGACCAAGGAGGTGACTACGGTGGTATCAGCCGTGGATCAGGTGGCAGGCCCGAAGTCATGGGCGCAGATGAGGCTGGGGCTCGGTCTGTTTGTAGCAATCGCAGTGACAATTACCGGCGTCACGGCCGGAAGTGCCTCGGCCAATCCGATAGCCGGGGGCGAAACGACGCTCCGGCTGGATAAGCCGGTGGCCAAGCTTCTGAAGAAAAACGGTGTGAAGGTACAGCGCGTTAAGCCTGCGAAGGTGCGCGACGGCGCGGTCCGCTTCCCCGTAATCGGCGGCAAGCTCAATCCGACGAGCGTGGCCGGCAAAATCAAGCATTCCGGAGGCCTGAGTTTCAAGGCGGGCAAGAAGCGCCTGGTCGCGAAGAACTTCGTGATCCTGACTGGCAAGAAAAACGTGCTCCGGGCGAAGGTCGGCAAGAGCAAGGTGAATCTACTGAAGGTCGACCTCAGCCGGGCCCAGATCAGCCGCGACGGCTTCGGAATTACCGTCATGAGGGTTGGTATTTCGCTTACCGGGACCGCCGCCAAGGCACTCAATTCAACTTTCGGGGTCAAGCTGTTCAGCAAGAACCTGAGGATCGGACACGCGGTCGTCAAGACGCAGCCGGAATCAGTTGGACTGGCAGCAGAAGGCAGCACCGATCTCGCCCTCGACCCGGATACAGCTGAGGCCCTGACAAGCCTCGGGGTTACCGCGGCACCGATTGATCCTGCGTCGGTCACGCCGGTCGGCGAGCTTTCGTTCCCGATAACAGGAGGCCGGGCGAATGCCTCGACCTTCGCCGGATCGATCAGCCACAGTGGAGGTATCTCCCTGACTGCGGGCATGACCCGCGTGGAGCTGACCGACTTCCGGATCAACGTCGATTCCGATCCGGATCTGACTGCGAGGCTGGGTGATTCAAGGGTTTCGATCCTCTCGCTCGACCTCAGTGGTCTGAATGCCGGCGTGGACGGACTCGACATCACTCTGGGCAACGTAGTCGCATCGCTGACCGCGCAAGCGGCAGCGGCGCTCAACGAGGCATTCGGAGTGACTGCATTCACTGAAGGACTGGTTCTCGGTACGGCGACTGTCAACGCCGTAACCCGCTGAGCCTCTTATAAACAAAGTTGGAAAGGAATCAAATGATGATCAAGAAGAAACTCCTGTTGCTGCTATGCGTGCCGGTACTGGCATTCGGAGTCGCTGCCTGCGGCAGTGACGACGATGGCTCGTCAAGCTCGGACGATACGGCGGCCGTGGAAGCGACCGGAACCACTGACAACGCTCAGGCGCAGACGGATATCGTTGCGACCGCACAGGCGACTGACGACCTCTCGACGCTGGTTGACGCGGTTGTCGCGGCCGACCTCGTCGAGACACTCCAGAGTGAGGGTCCCTACACGGTGTTCGCACCGACCAACGAGGCCTTTGCCGCGCTGCCTCCGGCAGAGCTGGAGCGCCTGCTGAAGCCCGCCAACAAGGACGAGCTGGCCAATATCCTTACCTACCATGTCGTATCGGGTGATGTGATGGCCGCCGATCTCTACGACGGACAGATGGTTGAGACCGTCCAGGGCGGCAAGCTCAAGGTGAGCATCGATGGCGACACCGTGATGATCGGTGACGCTCAGGTGACTCAGGCAGATATCGAGACGTCGAACGGCACGGTCCACGTGATCGATTCCGTTCTTCTGCCTCAGTCCTAGGGAATGGGGGTGGCTGCGATGAATTCTATGGTCCAGTCACCCCCAATTTTCTTCCTGCGCCCAGTCGTGATTGACTACGTCTCGACCTTGACTGACGAGACTGCCGCCAGCGACGATTCAATCCTCCTGAAGCGAATCTCTGATCAGGACCCTCAGGCGCTGCGTGAGATATACGAGCTCTATTCAGGGCCGGTATTCGGATTTCTGGTGCGGTTCCTTGCGGACCGCTCCACGGCCGAGGATGTCCAGCAGCAGGTATTCATGGAGGTCTGGCAGAAAGCGGGGCGTTTTGACCCCGAACGCGGCAGCTTCATGACCTGGGTGATGACCATCGCGCGCAGTCGCGCGATCGACCAGGCACGAAAGAAGGTTCCCGTGCCCCACGATCCCGAGACTGCCTCGCGGCTCGCGGATTCGGCTTCGGGCGGAACTGACGAAATCTCTGAATTCATCGGGGCGTGGCAGTTCAACCAGCTGGTCAGCGAACTTCCCTCCGAGGAGTCCGAACTGCTGCGATACCGTTTTCAGGGAGAGCTGAGTCAATCGGAAATCGCGAAGAAGACAGGCATTCCACTCGGAACAGTGAAGTCCCGCATGGTGAGCGGCCTGAGTCGCCTGCGAGAAATGATGGAGGCTGAATCGTGAGCGACCAGCAACGCGATCTCGCAGTGGAGTACCTGCTGGGTGAACTCGACGATTCCGAGCGGGCCGATTTCGAAGACAAGATGAAGGAAGACGCCGAGCTCTCCCGCATCGTTGACGAGCTGAAACCGGTAGTGAGCAAGCTTGGAGCAATACCCGAAGAAGTGTGGGATCCGCCGCAGCCGCCGGCGCTCGTAATGCCTGGTGTGGCCCCGGACACATCCGTAGCCAGACCGCGTCAGAAGGAGAGTTCCAGCTTCTTCAATCTCGGCTGGATGCGTCTGGGCGCGGGACTGGCGGCAACCTGTCTTGTGATGGCGGTCGGTGTGCTCGTGGGCGTGCAGCTGGGCAGCGACGGAAGCGGGGAAACCGCTGCGCCCGTGCAGACCGTTGTGCTCGATTCGATCGACGTCGGTCCTCCGGCGGCAAGTGGTGAGGTGCTGGTCAGCGACTCCGCAGAAGACGCGGTGACTCTCGATGTCAGTGGCCTCACACCGACGGCAGACGGCGAGTTTTACGAACTGTGGCTGCTCGGGGACGGCGGTGAGCTCGTTGCGCTCGGTTCGTTCCGGATCCCGTCTGACGGCCAGTCGAAGATCGACGTGCCGCTGCCGGTCAGCCCGGACAACTACGAATACTTCGACGTCTCGATCCAGGAAGAGAATGGTGATCCGGCACATTCCGGACGTTCGGTCCTCCGGGGCGTGACCCGGGCTTGACTATCGGCCGGGCGATTGAACCGGCTGCGGCCTGCCTGCGTATCACCAGTAATGGATAAGACTGACAAAGCCGCCGGCCCCGTTGCGCCGGACCACCTCGTGCTCGGCAGTGGGGGAGTTCTTGGCGACATCTGGATGACCGGACTCGTGCTCGGACTCGCCCGCAGTGGGGTGGTAAACCCCGGCGCCTCGGGACAGTTCGTCGGGACATCGGCCGGTTCGATCGTCGCCACCCGTCTCGCGGTGAGTCAGGATCTCGAAGCGCTTGTCCGTCGCCACGTCGAGCGCGAGATTGATCCCCCGCCGTCGCAGGGGCCGACCGCGTTCGAAAGGCAGTCGTCTTCGTCACAGCTCGCCGGTCGGATATTCGGAGCCCACGGTACTGGCGGGCGGCTGCTTCGCCGGGCCGGTCTGGGCCTGCTGCCGGAAGGCAAGAAAAAGCTCCGCTACCTGGAAGCGGAAATGGCTTCTCTTGCGCGGCAGTGGCCGGACCGCCTCAACATAACGGCGGTGGACGCCCGTACCGCTCGAAGAGTCCTCTTCAACCGGAACCAGAACGACGGTTTATCGGTTAGCGAGGCGGTCCAGGCGTCCTGCGCAATTCCGGCCGTATTCAGACCGGTGGCTAGCGCAAACGGAAGCGGAAAGACCTATGTCGACGGTGGCGTCTGGAGTCCGGTCAACCTGGACGCGGTACCGGTAGAGCCGGGCCAGACGGTGCTTTGCCTGACCCCGACCGGAAGTGATCAGGGTGAAAGGAGCCTGAGGAGCAAGGCTGTTTCGGGAGTTTTCAAATCGATCGTCGCCCGCGAAGTGTCCAATTTGCGTGAGGAGGGTGCCCGGGTCATCAACGTCGTACCGGACGAATCGGCGTCTGCGGCTATCGGTCCGAGCCGGATGGCCCACGGCCGCGAAGAGCCCGTATTTGCCGCTGCCATAGGCCAGGGGCTTGCCCTGGCCTATCCTCTGCTCGACTGGCTCACAGAACCTGGCCCTTGAGCCAGGACGGGGGGAATGCGCCGGCCGGTACGTTGCCTGGGTAATCGGGGAAGTAACGCAGCGCGAGTCGCTGGGCGGTGCTGCCTTCCAGCGCAGGCCTGAGATCACCCAGGGTCATCAGGAGCCTGGCTGATGACGCCAGTTGGAGATCCGCGGCCGTGGGCAAGTCTCGATCGATCAGGAAGGCTGCGGGCCAACTCCTGAAAAACTTCGTCGCCCCAGCGCTCTGCCGCGCTTACTTCGGCTGCGATCGCTTCCGGATACAGGGGGTTTTCCGGCACCGTCTTTTCAAGGTGTTCGAGAATGCTCACCGACCCATGAACCGGCTGGCCGTCGATCACGATTCCGGGCACCGTATGACGACCCTCTCCGTAGATTTCTTCGATCTTTTCAGCGTGTTCCCAGCCGGGATTGAAAGAAATCTCTTCGTATTCAAGTACCTTGTGCTCAAGCGCGGCCCTGACGGTCATGCAGGGATGGGAGAGCGGTACGACATGGAGGGTCACGATTTCGGAAGCAGCCTGTTCGGGACACATAACCAGACCCTATCCAGCTTCGACCCGAACAAGTTGAGGGTTTATTCGACGGTTTGCATCCGTATCGCCCCTGGCGGACGTATTCAGGTCAATGAAAGTCGCAATCATCGGTACCGGAATCTCTGGCATGGCGGCCGCTTATCACCTCCGTGATTCGGCGGATCTGACGATCTTCGAGGCGGGTCACAAGCCGGGCGGCCACGCCAATACGGTCGTGGTCGAGTCGGAGCGCGGTTTTGAAGCGGTGGACACCGGCTTCATCGTTTTCAACGACCGTAACTATCCCGAGTTCAGTCGCCTGCTCGAGGAACTTGAGGTGACCAGTCGGCCTTCGACCATGAGCTTCTCGGTCAGCGATGGTGACTTCGAATACACGGGCCGCAACCTGAAGGGGCTTTTCGCCAGGCGCCGCAACCTGATCGACCCGCGCTTCCTCAGGATGCTGACCGAGTTCCCCAGGTTCCAGCGGCGCCTCCGGGAGATTTCCGAGAGCGGCGAAAACGGACCCTCGCTGGCTACCTTTCTCAGCGACGAAGGTTTCTCCGACCACCTGCGTGAATACGTGGTGTTGCCTCTTGTCGCTTCCGTCTGGTCGGCTGACCCGGATCAGATGTGGAGCTTTCCGGTGCGATTTCTCGCGCGTTTCCTCGACAACCATGGCCTGCTGTCGCTCAGGGGCCGGCCACAGTGGCGAACGGTGGAGGGCGGTTCCTGGTCATACGTTGAAGCCCTGACCGCCCCGCTGCGCGACCGGATCTGGACAGATACGCCGATCGAGCGTATTGAGAGGTTCCCCGACCGGGTCGAAGTCACCCCTCGCGGCCAGATGCCCGAAAAGTTCGATCAGGTGATCGTCGCTACCCACTCGGACCAGGCCCTGGAGATCCTCGGCGATGCGAGCAAGAAAGAGCGCCGGATCCTCGGCGCGATTGAGTACCAGCCGAACGAAGCGGTACTCCATACCGACGAATCGCTTCTCCCCCGGCGTTCTGCCGCGGGAGCCTGCTGGAACTACCACCTGACCGCCGGGGCGACCGGCAGGGCCGCCCTTACGTATGACATGAATCGCCTGCAGAACCTCGGGTGCGAGCGCCAGTTCTGCGTCACCTTGAACCTGACCGAGCGGATCGATCCGGACCGGATTATCGAGACTTTTCAATACGCACACCCGGTTTTTACCCCAGGCGCCATGGCCGCACAGACCCGGTGGGGTGAGATCAGCGGCACGAACAGGACACACTTCTGCGGCGCCTACTGGCGAAACGGCTTCCATGAGGATGGTGCCTTCAGCGGCCTGCGGGCGGCCCGCGATGTGCTCGCACAGGGCAGGCCAACCATTGATGCGTTGCCAGAGGCGATTCAGTGATTCCACTTGAGTCAGCCATCTATGAAGGCACCGTCCGGCATCGCCGCTTCGAGCCGGTCGGCCGCGAATTCAACTACCGGATTTTCATGCTCTACCTGGACCTCGATGAAATCCCGACTGTCATGAAGGTCCACCCGCTTTTCTCAACCCGCCGCCGCTCGCCGGCCCGCTTCCGTCGAGCGGACTACCTTGGGCCGTCAAACCTCCCGCTGAAAACCGCGGTGCTCGACCTCGTCCAGCAGCGGACCGGAATCCGGCCAAGCGGTCCGGTGCGCATGCTCACCCACCTCAGGTACTGGGGCATGATTGAGAATCCGGTGACAATCTATTACTGCTTCGACCCATCCGGAGAAACGGTCGAGACCGTGGTGGCCGAAGTAACCAATACGCCCTGGGGCGATCGCCACGCCTATGTGATCGAGTCCGAACCCGGGACGAGCCTGGTATCGGGCAAGAAAGACAAGCAACTGCATGTCTCCCCCCTGATGCCGATGGATCATGAATACAATTTGAGCTTCGCTCGGCCAGGGAAACGCTTGCCGGTTCATATCTCCAGCGGGCAGGGCAGCAGAACGATCTTCGATGCGACGCTCAACCTGGCCAGGACAGAGATTTCTCGGCGGACTTTTTCCCGTCTCCTGGTGGCGTACCCGCCGATGTCGTTCAGGGTTGCCGCCGGCATCCACTGGCAGGCGGCGCTGACCTGGCTGCGGGGAGTCAGGTATCACCCAAGACCTGACAGCGAGACTGAATCCGGCACCTTGCGAAGCTCGCCGAAAATCGCGAATATGTGTCCGGTGCATGGCGACGCTGCGGAAATATCATCCAGGCCGACCGAGAGCGTGATCTGATCGTGTGGCGCAAAGTCGTCCTGTCGGTAATCGGCCGCCTGCGTGACGGGAAAATCGAGATTCAGGAAGGCGATCGCATCACCGTGATCGGCGATCCCGAAAGCCACCTGGCTGCGAAGGTGACTGTGAATTCCCCGAAGATCTGGCGGCGCATGCTGCGTGGCAGTACCGGGATGGCCGAAGGGTTCATCCGCGAGGAATGGGACTGTGATGACCTGGTGGTCCTTTCGACGATTGCCGGGCTCAACCTGCCGCGCCTTGACAGGTTGCGCCGTCGTTTCAGGTTCATCACCTCACCGGTGCAGAAGGTCGGCTTGCTGATGCCGAGGACGACCAGGTCCCGCGGCAAGAAGCAGATTGCGGCGCACTACGACCTCGGCAACGATCTCTTCTCCCTCTTCCTTGACCGGTCGATGAACTACTCGGCAGCCGTCTTCAATGACGAAAGCGACGACCTCGAGGCTGCTCAGGTCAACAAGATGGATCGCATCGCCGACCAGTTAAAACTTGAGTCGACGCACCACGTACTGGAGATCGGCACCGGCTGGGGCGGGCTGGCGATCCACCTGGCCGAGCTCAGCGGCTGCCGGGTGACGACCACCACGATTTCCGGGGAGCAGGCCGCTCTGGCCCGAGAGCGTATCGCCCGGGCGGGCCTTGAGCAGAGGATCGAAGTTATCGAGGTCGATTACAGGGACCTAGAAGGAAAGTTCGACCGGCTGGTATCGATCGAAATGATCGAAGCGGTCGGCTGGAAAGATTTTCCGACGTACTTTCGCCAGTGTTCGAATCTGCTCAAGAGCAACGGAGCGATGCTGCTCCAGGCGATCACCATCGAAGACTCCGCCTATGAGCTGGAAAAGGCATCCAGAAGTTTCATCAGTCGCTACATTTTTCCCGGGGGATGCCTTCCTTCGGTTGAAGAGATCGACCGTTGTATCGCCGATGAGACCAACTTCGGCAGAGTCGACACCCTGGACATCGGCCTCGACTATGCAAGGACCCTCAGTATCTGGAGCCGCCGTTTCTCGGGGGCGACCGGACAACTGGAGGCACTGGGCTACGACCGCCGGTTCAGGCGAATGTGGTCCCTCTATCTGGCGATCGCCGAAGGAGGTTTCCGCTCCCGCCGAAACAGCGACTTCCAGATGTTGCTGGCCAAGCCGGAATTCGCCGCGCTCAGCAACCGGCTCGACGCAGCCAGCATGTAGTTTCCCTGCCGGTACGATAGTTGGCGATACTTCCAGGCTGGGGGATGGTTATCTGTGTTGTGGGTGATCTCATGAAATCGATCGGACGCATTGTGGCGCTCGCTTTGTTCGCTGCGGCGATTCCGGCTTCGGCGTCGGCCGGTACCGCGGCAGTCGGCGTGCCGGAACGGTCTGCCGAAGCGATTATTCTAAAGGGGGCCCAGACCCAGGGACTGATCGGCGTGCCGCCGGGAGACCTCGTCGCCTTCCGTTGGCAGTCGGGGTGGCAGCAGGTCCCTGTCCAGGTCGATGAAAGAAAGCTCGTCGATTACAGGATCCTGAGGCAGTGGCGTAGTAACGGCGCCGGGGCGGAGCCATTTTTCTCGAGTGAGGTTTACGCCGATCCCGGCACCTACGCCGGAGCCGACGGCTCGCCTCAGCCGACGAGCTCAAAAGGCCCGGCCTATGGCCCCGATTTGTCCAATCCAGTCCCCCCGGGGGACAAGAACCTCGACTCGAACGACGAAATCGCCATGATGGCCTCCGATGCCGGCGCCTCGGCTTTCGGGCAGGCAAATCCCCCCGGCATTTTTGGATCGAGCCGCACCGCGATCCTCGTGGAGGACCCGCTCGATCCGGACGGTCGCCGGTTCCTTTATCTGTTCCGCCGCAGCGGCTCACTCGACCCGACTGCGGGCCGGGACTACGTCAACTACGAGCAGCGCTATTCGCCGCTGCTTGCCGGGGGCTACTTCGGCGGCTACAACCACGCAAGCATCGGAGACAACGTCAACGGGCCTCCGGTAAATCCGGAAGCGTCGACGATCAGCAGCGATCTGTACGAGCAGACCTTCCCCGGCCGCTGGCTGATCGACGGACTGCGCATCAAGGCAGGGGCGGCAACCGGAGTGGACATCCTCGATGGTGACAAATCTACGGTCGGGCAGACGGCCTGTGGCCGCAACGAATTGACTTTCAGCCGCGGCGGCGGCGGTGTGATCGCGGCAATCGACGGGCCGGTCAGGGCGATGATCTCACCCGGCATAAGATCCAGCGACGCGCC
>CALEMO010000122.1 GCA_937910825.1 uncultured Solirubrobacterales bacterium
GGCAGTGAATCTCCGACCGAAGCGCCCGTATCGTTGAGGCCCTCGATGATGCCGTCGATGAATCCTCCGGCGTCGTTCAGCGTATTTCCATCGGGACCGCCTGCTTCGAAGAGCGACGAAGCATCTTCGATCAGAGGAATCAGCTGATTCACCGGCAGGGCCCTGACAACTACCCTCATGCCGGCCGCCGCCAGCCCGCCGATCGCTCCCGATGCTTCGGCCTCGTCGATCGCCCGGTTGATCCCCGCACGCAGGGCGTCTTCGACCTGCTGGTCGGTGAGGCCGTTGTCTTCGGCGAATTTCTCCCTGGCCACTTTGTCGGCAAGCGCCCTGGTCAGTTCCTCCCGGCTAACGCCGAGCTCGCATGCAGCCCCGTCTACGGCTGAAAGTGCGAACTTCTGGACGGTTTCTTCGACACCCGATGGGTCGACCGAAGCGCGCACCTTACAGGGGTCGGCGGCTTTTGCCGGCTTGTAGTCGAGGCCGCCTGCAGCAATGTAGCCCGCGACCAGCAGCAGCGAGACGGAAATCGAAATAACCAGCATCCAGACACCGCGACTTCCGTCCCCGGCTTCCGCCGAATCGGCGTCCTCGCCGGTCCCGCCAGGCCCCTTTTCCGCGAGACGGCGGGTACGCATTTCTTCCGGCGAGCCTTTGGCCATACTGGGAAAAAGGATGTCCGTATCCTTGGTCTCGTCTTCACTGCCCAGGTCCTCGGTCGGATCGTCTTCTCCGGCGGTCACAGGTCCAGCCTCCTGGTCATGCCGATCGGAATCAGCGCCAGCAGGGCGAAGAGCGCCGCCAACAGGAAAGAGCTCGAGAAAGCATGGGTGGCAGCCCGGTCCAGCTGGTCCTCCAACCCATTCAGCACACTCAGCCATGCGCTTTGCTCCGCGGGATCAGCGGGCAATGGTTCGAAGGCAGGCGCGATGTCCGGTACCCGGTCACCCTGCCCCGCGACTTCGTCGGATACCCGTGCGGCCAGGGCCAGCTTTTCACTCGGATCGATCGACGACTCGAGCAGAATCGCGGTTCCCGCATCCAGCGCTTCGTCGCGCTGCACATCCAGCTGATGAGTGAAGATCGGCGTAAGGATCAGTAGGCCGAGAACCACCCCGGCATGTCTGGCCGCGATCGTCCAGCCCCCATGTACGGCGGCGGCGGAGCGTCCGCTCAGAGCAGCTTCGGTCAGGGCCGAAAGCACGAGCGCGAGCCCGGCCCCGGCGGGAATTTGCGGCGGGATCACGTAAGCGACCGATGCATCGGGCAGCAGTCCGAGCGCGGCCAGTCCCCCACCCAGGAGGATCGCACCGGAGGCCGCTCTCAACCGGACCGAATCTATGGAGCGCCCCAGGCGCGAGCCGAGCAGGGCCGAGATCGGCAGCACGGTAACCACGATCGCCGCCTCGATCGGAGTGAGACGCCAGCCTTCTATCAGCAGTAGGACGATCAGAAACAGCGTTGCGGCGATCGCCGCAGAAACCAGGCCGAGCGCAATGTTGGCCGGCAGGTGCGGCCGGGAGTTCGTGACCGGGTCCTGATCAGGGACTTTCCACTCTCTGGTCTCGGCGACGATGATCTCACGAAGCGGAACGCCCGCCAGGATCGCCACCGGCACCTGAATCAGGAAGATCGACTGCCAGGAGACCAATTCGGTCAATACGCCGCCGAGCCCCGGACCGACCGCGGCGCCCACCGCCCCTGCGCCGACCCAGGTCGCAACCGCGCGCCGGTCGCTGCCGAGCGTAACCGCCATCAGCTCCAGCGCCGCGGTGACCGCCACCGCCCCGCCGGCAGCCTGGACGGCGCGCCCCGTCAGCAACGGCCCGAGGTCGGTAGCGAGGCCACAGACCAGGCTGCCCCCTGCGAAAACAGCGAGGCCCACCGCAGCTGACCTGCCGGGGCCGAAACGCCGCGCAAGCCGGGCACCGGGCACTGCCGTCAGTGCGAGCACGAGGTTGAAGATGATCAACACCCAGGACACGCCGGCGATCGTGGTGTCGAATTCGCGGAAAATTTCCGGCAGCGCCAGCACTACGATCGAGGAGTCTGCGAGCACGAGTCCCACCGCGCCCGCGAGGGCGATCGTGCGAAGACGCATCAGTAGCCAAGTTCCAGGCCGTAGATGTGTCGGTATTCCCGTTGTTTTTCGAGAACCGTCTTCACGTATTCCCTGGTTTCGGCGAACTCGATGTCGTCGACGGTCATATTCGAGCCGCCCCAGGCGTCGGCGTTGCCCGGTCCGGCGTTATATGCGGCGAGTGCCGCCACCGGATCTCCCCCGTAGATGTCGAGCAGGTGGGCGAGGTAGAAAGTCCCGTAGCGGATGTTCAATTCCGAGTCACTCAGGTCGTCCAGTTCGAAAGTAGTGCCACCGCTCAGTTTTTCGATTTCTCTGGCTGTGTCAGGAGTGATCTGCATCAGCCCCCTGGCATCAGCGTGGGAGGTCTGGTCCACGAACCGTGACTCCGAATAGATGACAGCCGCGATCAGTGCCGCATCGACATCCTTCTCCTCCGCCTGCTGTCGGATCACGTTCTCGTGCCGCAGCGGCAGCGCCACTTCCCTGATGCCTTTTTCGAAGAAATCGCTGAGCAATACGATCGCGATGATGCCGACGACTACAAGGCCAGCCAGGGTGAGCATCGCCCGTCCCGCATTGTCGCCGCCCTGACCGGGGCGCTTCGCCGAAGATTTCCGGCTTCCCGCTGCTTTGGTTGAAGTTGTTCTGGAAGCCATGCCGTCGACCCCTACAGGCTATTCAGGGCCGTCGGTCGGCAAATTTCGGAGGCTGGCCGACCAGCCGCTCCAGCAGCTCGCCCAGCCGCTGCTGAAGCTGTTCGGGTGTGCCGTCGTTGCTCACCACATGCTGCGCGCGCTCAGCTTTTTTCGCCTGGCTGAACTGACGGCCTTCGCGACCTTCAATCCCGACGTGCCCACGCTCGCGAGCCCGCTGCGCCCTGACCTTCTCGCCCGCGACCACCGCTACCGTCGTATCGAAGTGAGCTGACATCTCACCCTCGAACAGAAGCTGCA
>CALEMO010000123.1 GCA_937910825.1 uncultured Solirubrobacterales bacterium
TAGAGCCGCATTGCGAGGAGGAAAACGATCAGGATCGCCGCAGTTCCGAGCAGGGCCTGGACACCCCGCGCGATCCCGTCGCGGACGCCGCCGGTGAGGTAATAAGCGCCCGCGTAGATCAGCGGTGCACCGGGCGACCAGTCGCTGGGAGTATTGAAATCGGGGCCGCCGTAGCTGCCGTCTTCATAGAGCGATTCGGCGAGAGCGCGGTAGGCGAGAGCGTCATCGCCCGGGTCAGCGAGAGGGTTGACAACCTTGTCCATTCGCAGCGCAAATCCGGTAACGAGAATCACCGAAAGGGCGATCAGGCAGCCCATGCCGTACCGCTTCAGCAGGCGGCGATGGATCGCGGGTGAATGTTCGGAGCTGTCGGACACCGGGTCGGTCAGGCTATGGCACCGGGCCGACGACGGCGCAGCAGGACACCGATCGCGATTCTGGAAACGGCGATCGTGCGGTAATCTGCCGCGACTATGCGAATCCTCGTTCTTGGCGGTGACGGCTACCTTGGTTGGCCCACCGCAATGCGTTTCTCCGACCGCGGCCATGACGTGACGGTTGTCGACAACTTTGCCCGCAGGCGCTGGCACCTCGAGCAGTCGACCGATTCACTGACTCCGATTTCGTCGCTGGAGGACCGGATCGAAGTATGGGAATCTGTATCTGGCCGGCGTATCGACGCCAGGGTGGGCTGCATCGAAGATGGTGAGTTCCTGGACGCGGTAGTAGCTGACTGCCTTCCGGAAGTCGTCATCCACTACGGCGAGCAGCCTTCAGCGCCCTATTCGATGCGTTCGCGGCAGACCGCGGTCGAGACCCAGCAGACCAACGTGATCGGCACGCTCAACCTGCTTTTCTCCATGAAGAGCCATGTACCCGATGCACACCTGATCAAGCTCGGCACCATGGGTGAGTACGGAACGCCGAACATCGACATCGAAGAAGGCTTCATAGAGATCGAGCACAAGGGACGTAAAGACACCCTTCCGTTTCCCAAGCTGCCCGGATCGCTTTACCATTGTTCGAAGGTGCACGACTCGACAAATGTGCACTTCGCCACCCGGATCTGGGGACTCAGGGCGACCGACCTCAACCAGGGAGTCGTCTACGGCATCGAGACCGATGAGACCGTCCGCGATGATCGCCTGATGACCCGCTTTGACTACGATGAGACCTTTGGTACGGTGCTGAACCGCTTCTGTGTGCAAGCCGTGGTCGGTCACCCGCTCACGGTCTATGGGGCCGGAGGGCAGACCCGCGCTTTCCTGAACATCAAAGATACGCTGCGCTGCGTCGAGCTGGCGGCGCTCAACCCGGCAGATCGTGGCGAGTTTCGGGTCTTCAACCAGTTCACCGAGCAGTTCTCGGTGTCAGAGCTCGCAACTCTGGTCCAGAAGAGCGCTGCAGAGGTCGGCCACAAGGTCGAAATCGAGAGCTACCCGAATCCACGAGTGGAGCTCGAGCACCACTACTACAACGCCTCCAACCAAAAGCTGCTCGACCTCGGTCTCGAGCCGCATCCACTGGGCGACGAACTGGTCAAGTCGGTCCTGCACGTGATCGACCGCTATCGCGACCGGGTCATCGAACGCGCGTTAACTCCTCGTACCAAGTGGAATCCGGGCGAGCTCGAGGGTGGCGCCCTCTCGGTTGCGCAGCAAACTTGATTTCAGTAGCCCGGCCAGAGGCGTCTCGATTGGTAAGATCCGGGGTCAGATGAGAGCCGCAGACGCATTGATGGAATCCCTGAAGGCCGAAGGTGTTGACCACATCTTCGGAATACCCGGTGGCGCAAACCTGCCCACCTATGACGCGCTGGTCGACGCCGATCTGCGCCACATACAGGTAATGCACGAGCAGGCAGGCGGCCACGCGGCTGAGGGCTACGCGCAAGCGTCGGGACGCACCGGGGTCGCGTTTGGCACCTCCGGCCCGGGTGCTACGAACCTGGTCACCGCGATCGCCGACGCGATGATGGACTCGGTTCCGACCGTATTCGTGACCGGGCAGGTCCGCACCGAGCTGATCGGGACCGATGGCTTCCAGGAAGCGGACATCGTCGGCATCACTCTGCCGATCGTCAAGCATTCCATGCTGGTTACCGAAGCTTCCCAGATTCCTGAATTCGTACGCGAGGCTTTTCACATCGCTTCGTCCGGGCGTCCCGGCCCGGTCCTGCTGGACGTGCCTCAGGACCTTTCCAAAGAAGACATCAATTACCAGGAGCGCAGCGAGCCGGTCGAGTTGCCCGGATACAGGCCGAACCTGGAAGGCAATTCGAAGCAGATCCGTATTGCCGCCAAAGCGATCGCAAATTCGAAGAGGCCGATCGTCTATTCAGGCGGAGGCGTAATCAACGCCAACGCCTCCGAAGAACTTCGTGAATTCGTGATGGCCGACCGATTCCCGATCACTTCGACGCTGATGGGCCTCGGCGCGTTTCCGTCCGAGAACGAACAGTGGCTCGGCATGCTCGGCATGCATGGAACCCGCACCGCCAACTATGCGATGGATGAAGCCGACCTGATTATCGCGATCGGCGCCCGCTTCGACGACCGCATCACCGGAAAGCTCTCCGAGTTCGCTCCGAACGCCAAATTCATCCACATCGACGTCGATCCCGCCGAAATATCCAAGAACGTGCCGGCTCACATCCCGATCGTCGGAGATGCCAAACGAGTGCTGCCGAAGCTGACCCGTGAATACCAGTCGCTGCAGACGGACCCATCCCGCCTCGAAGGATGGTGGAGTCGCATCGACGCCTGGCAGAACGAATACCCACTGGCCTATGAGCCAGGTTCAGACGGCGAGATCAAGCCCCAGTTCATGGTGGAGATGATGCATAAAGTCACCGGTGGTGATGCGATCATCACCTCCGATGTCGGCCAGCACCAGATGTGGGCAGCTCAGTACTACGGGTTCAACAAGCCGCGCAAGTGGATCAATTCCGGCGGGCTGGGAACCATGGGATTCGGCCTGCCTTCGGCAATCGGCGCAAAGGTCGCCTGCCCGGATGAAGAAGTCGTCTGCCTGGCGGGCGATGGCAGCCTGATCATGAACGTTCAGGAACTCGCCACCGCCGTAAACCAGGATGTTCCGGTGAAGATATTCCTTCAGAACAACGGCTACATGGGCATGGTCCGCCAGTGGCAGGAACTCTTCTGGGACGAGCGCTACAGCGGAGTGAAGAATGGCCCCAGCCCCGACTGGGTGAAACTCGCAGAAGCATTCGGCGCCAAGGGCCTGCGCTGTGAAGACAGCGGTGACCTCGAAGAGATGATGGAAGCGACGATCGCTCATGACGGGCCGGCGTTGCTGGACGTTCGAACCAGCCCTCGGGAGAACTGCTACCCGATGATTCCGGCGGGCAGTGCCGCAAGGGACATGGTCGGCTGATGGGCTCCGCAGACATGGTCAGACTCGAAGATCTTCAGGCCAGCCGGACATTGTCCGGGCGCAAGCACGTGCTTTCGATCCTGGTCGAAAACAGGCCTGGTGTGCTGGCCCGGGTCGCGGGACTTTTTTCGAGACGCGGTTTCAACATCGATACCCTCGCCGTCGGTCCGACTGAAGATCCGGCGATTTCAAGGATCACGCTGACCCTTGATGGTGCAATCCATCCGATTGACCAGGTCACCAAACAGCTTCACAAGTTGATCAACGTGTTGAAGATCCGTGACATGGAGCCAGACGACTCGGTCGCCCGCGAGATGGCCCTGTTCAAGGTTTCGGCAGCCGTCGAGAACCGCGCCGAGCTCGAGGGCAT
>CALEMO010000124.1 GCA_937910825.1 uncultured Solirubrobacterales bacterium
ACCCGGACCCAGGCTGATCGGTGCCGTGGCCCTGGAAGTCAATCTCGATGGCGAATCGCGAATGGTCGCCGGTTTCGAGAATCACGGCGGCCGCACCCACCTCGGCCGATCGGCGCGACCGCTGGGCCGGGTTGTCTCCGGACACGGCAACAATGGTGAAGACGGCTTCGAAGGAGTACAGGAGGACAACCTTTTCGGCACTTACCTCCACGGACCGCTACTGCCAAAGAACGCCTGGCTGGCGGATCACCTGATCAGCCTGGCGCTCGAGCACCACCACGGATCCCGGCCCGAGCTGAAGCCGCTGGACGACCGCCTCGAACAGGGGGCTCACGAGACTGCTCTGGACGCCGCCCTCTCGTCGAGCTGAATCCCGCGGGCGCGCTTCAGCGGCCGGTCGAGCCGAACCCTGATTCGCCGCGTTCGCTCGTCGAAAGCGCCTGTGCTTCGACCGGATCGGCCAGGACAACGGGGACCAGCAGCAGTTGCGCGATTCGATCTCCGGGGGAAATCCTGAAAACTTCGGCCGGATCGTTGTTGAGCAGCAGCACCTTCAGTTCGCCGCGGTAGCCGGAATCGATCAGCCCCGGCGCGTTGACCAGGGAGATGCCAAACTTGGCTGCGAGGCCGGAGCGGGGAAGGACGAGACCGGCGTGTCCGTCGGGTATCTCGGCGGCCACCCCGGTCGAAATCTGCCAGCGTTCTCCCGGGCCGATGTGAGCCGCCTGTGCCGAATACAGATCGAGACCGGCATCACCGTCGTGGGCCCTCGTCGGCAGGGTCGCCTCACCAGTGAGAATGCGGAATTTGAGCACCATGTCAGGGACTCTAGCCGAGCCGGACGGTCTCCAGATCGGCGAAGCGGTGACGCTCCCCGATCGGGAGCCTGGTCTTCACTCTGACGCCTTCAGGGCAGTCCTCCCGCTCGACCTTGCCGGCAACTTCATGCAGGTCGTGAAGTCGGCCACCCTGGTCATAGGGCACCAGCAGTTCGATCGCAGACATGGTCTGCTCGAATGCCTTCTCTACTGCCGCCTTGAGGTCATCCAGGCCTTCCCCGGTGTGGGCGGATACGGCGACTGCATCCGGATGCGCGATCCTTGCTTCGGCACGCTGGTCGGACTCGAGCAGGTCAATCTTGTTGAGCACAAGCAGTCGCGG
The DNA here is from genome assembly GCA_937910825.1 of uncultured Solirubrobacterales bacterium. Classification (GTDB taxonomy): domain Bacteria; phylum Actinomycetota; class Thermoleophilia; order Solirubrobacterales; family 70-9; genus 67-14. The sequence continues at coordinate 1,162 of CALEMO010000124.1, forward strand.
TTTGGAATCAGCGCCGATTTCGCCCAGGATGCTTGCCGCCGCCGCCATCTCCATTGCGAGCTGTTCCTGATCCGAAGTTGCGTCCACTACATGAAGGATCAAATCGGCCAGGACCGTTTCTTCGAGCGTGGCCTTGAAGGCCTCGACCAACTGGTGGGGAAGTTTGTCGATGAAACCGACGGTGTCCGTGACCAGGTACCGGCGGCTCTCGAATTCATAGGCCCTGGTCGTCGGGTCAAGGGTGTGGAAAAGGCGGTCGCCGATGCTGACACTGGCTCCGGTCAAAGCGTTCAGCAGC
>CALEMO010000125.1 GCA_937910825.1 uncultured Solirubrobacterales bacterium
TACTCAACCAAGTGGCCGCTGGAGCGGGCGCTGTTCATGCTCGCTGGCACGATGACCATCCTCAGCGCGGTTCTCGCCGCGACCGTTTCGCCCTGGTTTCTGCTGCTGACCGGCTTTGTCGGAATCAACCAGTGGCTCTACGTGGCTTTTGGTGCCTGCCCGGCATCTCTTATTTTCAAGCATGTCTTCGGCCTTCGCTCTTCATCGCTCGGTCAGGCCAAATGAAGGCTGCGGGACCGATAGGCAGGCTCGGCCGCTGGACGGCCACCCATTTCCGAGTGGTCCTTGTCGCCTGGTTGGCCCTGGCCCTGGTGATGGGCTTCTTTGCTCCACGGGTCGAGCACGCGCTTTCCGGCGCCGGCTGGGAGGCGACCGGCTCGGAGTCACTCGAGGTGCGCAAGCAGGTCGATGAGCAATTCGGCGGAATGTCCTCATCCGCGCTGATGGTGGTCATCCACAGCGAGACCCTCAAGTCAAACGACCCCGCTTTCGCCGTCGCGATCAAGGGCGCAGCCGGCACACTCGCTTCGAGTGAAGACGTATCCCGGGTCATCACCCCTGACGCCGGTGGCTGGATCTCGCCCGACGGCAGCACCGTGGTCGTCCAGGGTGGCGCCGCGGCTGACTCCAACCAGATGGTCCGGGCAGCCGACGAGCTCAAGGTCGAGCTCGCCGCGCTGGATAACGAGCAGATCGATGTTTCGTTGACCGGAGCCTCCGGCATGTGGTCGGACTTCAACCAGGCCAACAAAGAAGCGATGCTCAAGTCGGAGTTGATCTCCTGGCCGGTGACCCTGGCGATCCTGGTGCTGGCCTTCGGCTCGCTGGTCGCCGCCGGGCTGCCCCTGATGCTGACAATCCTGGGCCTGGTCGCTGCCGCCGGCACGCTCTACCTCGGCACGTCGATCGCCGACATCTCGATCTGGGCGATGAACTTCGCCCTTATGTTCGCCCTTGCCCTCGGTATCGACTACGCGCTTTTCATCGTCTACCGGTTTCGCGCTGCCCTGAGCGATACCGAGGATCCCGTCGCGGCGGTAGAGACAAGCATGGAAACCGCCGGCAAGGCGGTGCTCTTCTCCGGCCTGACTGTGCTCATTTCCCTCTCGGCCGTCCTGCTGGTTCCGAGCCCTGCTTTTCGCTCAATGGCGATCGGCATCATGCTCTCGGTCATTTTCGTACTCGCCGCATCCTTGACCCTGTTGCCGGCCGTGCTTGGCAGGATCGGACCGAAAGTCAACAGCCTGTCTTTGCCCTGGGTGCGTCAGGGAGAGCACCGTTCCGCCCGCTTTGCCGCCTGGGGTGAGCGCCTCTGGAAGCGGCCGTTGCTCTACGGCATTCCCGCATTTCTCGTTCTTGTCGGGCTCGCCCTGCCGATTCTCAACCTGGATACCGGCATGCCGTCGATCAAGGTCGTCCCCTCAAGTGATCAGTCACGGCAGGGATACGAGCAATTGGCAGGTGCCTTCGGACCCGGCGCGCCGGGAACCGTTCAGGTGGTGACCAGCGGTGAGCTGAGCGCCGATACCACCGCCGTGCTCGAGTCCGATCCCGGCATAGCCCGGGTCGTGCCTGCCGTGGAATCCGGAGGCGGCGAGGTTCTGATCCAGGCCATTCCGGACGATGATCCTTCGACCAACGAGATGGCGGCGACAATAGAACGCCTGCGGTCTGACCTGCCGGCGCAGTCCCTGCTGGGCGGCGCCTCGGTTGAAAACTTCGACTTGGAAAATGCGCTCGCCGGCAAGACCGCACTGGTGATCGGGGTTGTACTGGCCCTGGGTTTCCTGCTGCTGCTTATCGCCCTGCGCGCCCCCGTTGTAGCGGCGCTCGGCGTACTGACCAACCTGCTGGCCGCCGGTGCGGCCTTCGGAGTCGCCAAGCTGATCTTCCAGGACGGCATGCTCTCGGGTTTGCTCGGCTTCGAATCCCAGGGCTTTCTGGATGCCTGGGCCCCGGTCTTCTTTTTCGCGATGATCTTCGCGATCTCGATGGACTACTCGGTATTCCTGCTGAGTTCGGCCAAGGAGCACTGGGAGAAGTCCGGCGATCCCAAGGAGGCGCTGATCGGTGGCATGGCTCACTCGGGCCGGGTGATCTTCGCGGCCGCCGGGGTCATGGTCGCGGTCTTTTTCACTTTCGCTCTTTCCGGACCGCTGCCTCCGAAGGAGATGGGAATCATCCTCGGCGTGGCCGTGCTGCTGGACGCCGCTCTGGTCAGGCTGTTGCTGCTGCCGGTACTGATCCGTCTGGCGGGCCGTTCGGCGTGGTGGCTGCCCGCCTGGGCCGACCGGATCCTGCCGAAAGTCAGCTTCGGGCACTGAGCCGGTGGAGGCCTCGCCGAGGGCCTGGCTTGTGCGTTCGTCGGCAGTCCGGGTCCGACGCTTTTGATCGGCATGGATACGCCCCAGGTCAGTCCCGAGCTGCTGGAGGATGCGATCGAAAAGCTCAACCAGCCAGGGACGGGCGCAGTGATCGGGCTCTGCCCCTCCAACCATCACCAAGTTGAACGCGGAAAGGCCAGTGAACCTCTTGAAGTCGAGCAGCCTTGCTGCGGTGAAGATCAATTGCCCGAGCAAGGATTCCGGTGGCAGGAGCTACCAGGTCACCAAAGCCAAGGCAACGGAAAAGATCGCTGGCAAGAGATGGCCGCGAAGGTCAGCTTCCCGGCACATATCAAGGCTGGAAAGAGCGCCAGGGTGACAATCAAGGTTCCGCGTTCCGCCAAGCGAAAGCTTCGGGGGAGTCGGAAGTCCGGGGTCTCGATCCTCGGGATCAAGGTGGTCTCCGGTAGCGGCGGCAGGCTGAACAGCCAGTCGATCAGGCACGGGTTGAGGCGCTAACCGGGCTTTGGAACGCCATCCGCTCGGGGATGGTGCCCAAGCTCTGGCACCAGGTTGCGCTGAGGAATGGGCTCAGGCGTCAGGCGACATGGGGAGACCGCCATGAAAACGGAGAACCGACGCTTATCTAAAATGGAGCTAGTCGGAGTCGAACCGACGACCTCTTGGGTGCGATCCAAGCGCTCTGCCAACTGAGCTATAGCCCCTCGGGCACGAAGGATACGGAGTCCCGGCGTGCAAAAGAGGGTGGGTCATGCCAAACATCCGGCAAAACCGCATAAGCTTTATTCCAAGCGTTAGCTACTGAGGCAATATGGGAATACTCGACGAAGCAATCCGAGAACACCTGGAGCTGAAGCGCCAGCACGGAGCAGAGGAATCCGAACTTGAAGGGCTTGAATCTCAAGCCTTTGGTCCAGCCGAACGCCCGGACGCAACCGAAGCGAAGACTCAGGTCATAAGCCCCGGCTCCAGCCTAACCGCTCCGGCAGGTGAAGGCGACCAGCTGGACAAGGTCTTCGAGGCCAG
>CALEMO010000126.1 GCA_937910825.1 uncultured Solirubrobacterales bacterium
TTCACGTCGAGTGAAAGCGAGAGCTCAAAGATTATTTCAGCCGTCGATGAGGCCCCCGGGTCGACGAAGTTGAAGTCACCGAAGCGGGTGTTGTCGTGGTGATGGTCGATGTTGACCACCAGTTTGCCCCCGGTCTTCAGGAAGTCGACCGGCATGCGATCGATGTTTCCGCAATCCAGGAATACCACCACCCGGTCGCGAAGATCTGCGGGCGGCTCGTGGAAGATTCCGTCGAGCGGCATGTGCTGGTACTCGATCGGCAGCGGAAACTCCTTTGCCGCCAGGAACATGGCCGAGTCCTTGCCGAGCCCCTCGAGAATCTTCTGCATGCCGTAGAGCGAACCGAGGGCGTCGCCATCGGGTCCCTCGTGGGTCGTCAGAAGGTACTTGCCGTTCTCACGAATCAACCCGGCAATTTCGTCAAGGCTGCTTCGGGCCGGGCTCATGCTGGAATCAGTTGCCGGGCTCATCTGCCCTGGCTTCGGGCAGGTCGTCGGCATCGGCATCAAGCAAGGCTGCGATTCTCAGGCCGGTCTCAACGGATTCGTCGTAGACGAAGCTGAGGGTGGGGGTGCGCTTCATGGACGTCTCTGCTGCCACACGGCTCTGGAGGACGCCGTGGGCCCGTTTCAGGCCCTTCAGGGCATCCTGCCTCTCCTGCTCCCCGCCGAGCACGGTCACGTAGACCTTGGCAGCGCTGAGGTCGGGGGCCGTGTTGACCGAATTGACAGTGACCATCTCGACCCGGGGATCACTCAGATCCGCGTTGATCGATTCGGATATCACCTGTCTAAGCACTTCATTCACTCTCCGCATTCGCGAAATCGCCATGTCCGGCCCTATCCGAGCGTCTGTTCGACCTGTTTGGTCGAGAAGAATTCGAGCATGTCGCCGACCTTCACGTCGGCGTAGCCGTCGAGCACGATGCCGCAGTCCTGGCTTTCCTCGACCGACTGAACGGCATCCTTGAAACGCCTGAGCGAACCGAGCTTGCCGGTCCAGATGACCGTGCCTTCCCGCACCAGCCTGACCTGTCCGTCCCGGGTGATCCGGCCGTCGGTGACGATGCAGCCGGCGATCCGGCCGACCTTCGACGCCTTGAAGATCTCCTTGACTTCAGCCTCGCCGAGGGACTCCTCGACTTCGACCGTGTCGAGCATGCCTTCCATGGCATTTCGCAGGTCCTCGGTGATCTTGTAGATCACCGAATAGGAGCGTACGTCCACCCCTTCAACCTGGGCGGCGCGACGGGCGTCACTGAGTGGCCGCACGTTGAAGCCGATGATCACCGCGTTTGACGCAGATGCGAGCATCACGTCCGACTCGGTGATGCCGCCCGTCTGGGCGCGGATGATGTTGATCGCGACCTGTTCCTGTGGAACCTTGGCGATTTCGTCCTGAAGGGCCTCGAGCGAACCTGCAACATCAGACTTGAGCACGATGTTGAGCTCCTTGAGGTCCCCCGCCTGGGCACGGGCAAAAATCTCTTCGAGCGTAACCTTGCGGGCCTGGCGCCTGGCAATGGTTTCGGCCTTGAGGCGGTTCAGCCTCTCCTGCGCCATTTGTCTGGCCCGGCGGTCGTTATCAGCCACCTGTACGAACTCGCCGGCGTCACAAACACCGTCGAATCCGAGCACCTCTACCGGCATCCCCGGGGTGGCATCGGTCACCTTCTCACCGAGATAGTCGTGCATTGCGCGCACCTTGCCCCAGACCGGACCGGCGACTACCGAGTCACCGACACGAAGGGTTCCGCGATTGACCAGCACCGTGACCACCGGGCCCCGGCCTGGATCGAGCTGGGATTCGATTACTGAACCAGAAGCCGGAGCATCCGGATTGGCGGTCAGCTCTTCCAGTTCGGTGACCAGGATGATCATGTCGAGCAGCTGGTCAGGACCCTCGCGGGTCTTCGCCGAAACGTCGCTGTAGACAGTTTCGCCGCCCCAGTCCTCCGGGGTCAGGCCTACAGCTGCCAGGTCGTTGCGAATGCGGTCAGGCTGAGCGCCCTCTTTGTCGATCTTGTTGACCGCGATCAGAATCGGTACGTCAGCGGCCTTGGCGTGGTCGATCGCTTCCTTGGTCTGTGGCATCACACCGTCGTCGGCGGCGACCACGATCACCGCTACGTCCGTGACCTGGGCGCCACGGGCACGCATCGCGGTGAAAGCTTCGTGGCCGGGGGTGTCGAGGAAGGTGATCGTTTTGTCGGCGTGATGGACCTGATAGGCACCGATGTGCTGGGTGATTCCGCCGGCTTCTCCGGCCGCCACTTCGGTTTCCCGGATCGCATCGAGCAATGAAGTCTTGCCGTGGTCGACATGGCCCATGATCGTCACGACCGGTGGCCGGTCAAGGAGGGCATCTTCGTCATCCTCGAACTCGGGAGCAGGCGCTTCTTCTTCCGCTGCTGAAACGATCTCGATCTTGCGGTCGTACTCTTCAGCGATCGCCAGGACGGACTCGTCGGTGAGCGTCTGCGTGAGGGTCGCCATCTCGCCCATCATCATCAGCTTCTTGATCAGCTCCGCGGAGCTGAGACCGAGCAGCTCAGCCAGATCCCGGACCGTGACTCCGGAGCTGACGGTTGTCGCCTGCGGCTCCTCGGGATCGGTATCAATCGGTGACGGTTCTTCGAGCAGGGGTCGCCGGCGACGTCCGCCGCGTCGGCGCGGAGGACGCTGTTGCGGCGGTCCACCGCCGCGTTCGCGCTGCGAGGCCTGGGAATCAATGACTACCCGGCGACGCTTCTTCGAGGCCGCTTGACCATTGGCCGGGGTAGCCGGAGATCCTGAGTCCGAACCCTTGACCGGACGCTTCGAGGTCTGGGGTGATTTCGAAGCCGTATCTGCCGGTTCGGGCGGCAGTGCGTCGGGCGGATTGACCGCCTGGGGGTGCGGGTTATGCGCCACCGGTGTCGCGGGGGCGGCAGGCTCAGCCTTGGCTTTGGCGGCCGGCTTGGCTTCAGGCTTCTTTTCTTGCTTCTT
>CALEMO010000127.1 GCA_937910825.1 uncultured Solirubrobacterales bacterium
ATCGGGGTCAGGTCCATTCCTTTGATGCCATCGCCGTCGGTATCAATGCCGGCCATCGATGCGAAGCTCGGCAGCAGGTCACACAGGGATACGGGTGCCTGGCTGGAGGCCGGTTCAGGGAAGAGCACCGGATTCGACACGATCAGTGGAACGTTGATCGTCTCGTCATAGGCGTTGAACATCTTCTGCCGCATGCCACCGTGGGCCATGCCCATTTCACCGTGGTCGGAAGTCTTGACGATGATCGTCTTCGACCTCAGCGACTCAGGGTCATCCGGATCACCCAGGGCCTCAAGGATGAGGGCCATCTTCGAGTCCGCAAGGCGATGAAGATGGGCGTAGAAGCGGCAGTATGCCAATTCCTGCTCCCGGTCCAGGTTGCCGAGAAACCCCGCCTGCCCCATCTTCATCAGCGCGTGGACTGAAGGCTTTGCTTTCAGGTTCTCGTCGACCGAAGCCGGCAGGCCAACCTCGTCCAGGTCGGCCCATTCACTGTCCTTGTAGCCACCCTCTTCATAGGAAGACGGAAAGCCCAGGACGTCGTGTGGATTGACCAGCGAAACGATAAGCGCCCACGGTTCCGGTGGAGGATTCTCGAGAAAGCTCAGGGCGTGGCGGGCAAAGTCTTCGTCGAAGCCTTCATTTGACTCCCCGGAGCCGACGCCGCCGCCGAAGTGGGTCGGATCGATGTTCTCACCGGCGTCCGGCGGCTGCCAGCCCTCGAAGCCGTATTCCTCGGCAAGGCGCTCGGCATCCGCGGCGCTCCAGTCACCCTCGACCGGCTGGGTGAGGTGCCACTTGCCTTTCATAACCGTGCGGTAGCCGGACCGTTTCAGAACAGTTGCCAGGTTCGGCATCGATGGATCGAGCTCGTTTTCTTCTTCGCCTCCATCAGCCCGGCGGACCGAGCCCTTGAGCACGGTCGTAAGGCCCTTCTTAGCGCTGATCTCGCCTTTTTTTATCGCTGAAATCGTGCCGCGGACGGCGTGATGTGCATTCTTCGGGTCCGGCTTTACCCCACCGCGCGTGAGGGTCAGGGTCACACCGTTCTCCGCCGGCCAGCGGCCGGTGAAGAGCGATGCCCGGCTCGGGGAGCACATGCACGATGCGGCACAGCATTCGCTGAAAGTCACGCCGGTGCGGGAAAGCTCGGCGTCGGCCGGCGTCAGCTGCTGCAGCCACTCCGGATCCTCGGGCCAGTGGCGCGGCTGCCGCTGCTGGTCGGTCAACATCAGCAACAGGTTCGGCGGCTTCTTGTCAGAAGCCTTCGACCCGCTCATTTCCAGCTGAAAGGGCAACCGTGACTCTGGAAAGATTTCTTGCTCATGTAAGTGCCCCTCGGGTAGTAGCCGCCCATTTCCTCTCGCGCGCTGAACGGCGAAGTTACATCCCAGATCGACTTGCTGAATCCGGCGGAAGGAAGCACGTTTCTGGTCAACAACGAGCCCGCGTCCAGACGCCCCGTGCCGTCGCCCTCGGGGTCCGCCTCAAGCCAGGCGACACCGCAGGCCCTGCGTGCATTCTTCGGCCTCGACTCGGCTTTGGTGAAAGCGACCACGTACTTGCGCTTCTTGCCCCTGACCGGAATCTGAGCATCGAAAAGACAGCGGTAGGTTTTGGTCGTGGTCAGCGCCTGGATTCCACACAAATCCCACTCGACCAGCTGGGCTGTTGAGGCCCGCTTCTGGCCATTTAGCGTGCGAGGTGTGCTCGGCGAACGGCCGTGGATCGCCAGGACATCCCCGTAGGAAAAACTGTAGGCACCGGTCATGTAGCGCGCGTCATTGTTGTTGTATTGAATCCCGACCTGTTCCGGATTGGCGGCCCAGGCGGCCTGCTGCTGCTCTTCGGACTTGAAGCGGGCGATCACGTTCGGCAGGTTGAAGAACTTCGAGAAGCCGAAATCGGGCATGGCGGGGTTCGTCGCCGGGTCCTTGCCCGGTGTGTTGACCAGCGCCGAGTAGAACCCGGTCGGCATCAATGTCGGCACGTAGTTGTGGCTCGAGCTGAGTTCACTGCAGAGCGCCTCGCCGGTCAGTACCCGGCCGTCCGCAAGCTTGAGGCTCGGTTTCGGCAGGCCGGATCCGCCAGAGAGATCCCGACCGCGATCGGGCACGTAGACCCGGTAAAGGATGTCCTGAAAGGTGCCGGAAAGTGGCTCGGCGTAGAGCGTATTTCTGGCCGGCTTCTGTGGCTCTGCCTGGCCGAGAACGCTGACCGTATAGCTGCGCTTGCCAGTTTTGCGATTTTTGCCGGGCCGGCTCGGGTTGATAGAACCTGGGTCGGGCCGGATCGAGCGGTCGCTCAGCGAGCTGGCCGAGGTGCCGCTGCCTTCGTATGCGTTGAAGGATGAATAACGGGCGTGCGGAAAGCGTCCCTCCAGCTTCAGCACCGCCCCTGGCGGAGTCTTGAACTTGGCGCCCCAGTAGGCGATCTCGGTACCCGGGTAGGCGAGGTTGGTTTTGGGATTGGATGCCGTGAACGCACCGGTCCAGAAACAGCCGACCGTCGGCAGGTCGTTCGGGTTCAGTGGATCCGGTTGAGCCGCGTCGGCGATCGCCTGAAACGGAATCAGCGCGAGACAGGCCGCAATTGCGAGTTTCCCTATTGCCACGATGCAAATAAGGTTATCAGCGAATCCCCCGGCTCTCTACACCTACGGCGCGCCGAAGCGGGCAAGCAGCCGGCGGTACTCTCCAAAAGCCGGCTTGCGCTCGTAGTCGTCGTCCAGCAGCCCGTAGTGGGACTGGAAGTCAGGGCCGTCGCTGTTGTTGTCCCGCAGCCCGAACCAGCGAAAATCGCTGACACCGTAAGTACCCCGGTAGCGGACCGCCGTATTCACAAACCGACGGAGAATCGTCTGCTGCCCGGAATCGCTGCGCCCGGGTCCGGTCGGCCATCCTGTCTCTTCGATGCGAAGCGGAACCCCAGGCCCGAAGCCCCCGATCACCATGTAGCACTCCCGCATCTGCGCCAAGGCTTCGAGGAAGGCGTCGCCGTAGTTCTCGATCTCAAAGCTCGAGGGCACGAAGGTACCCGGATACAGATCGATGCCGATCCAGTCGGTGGACCTGCGCAGGGCTCGCCCGCCTTCGCTTCTCAGGGTCCTCCAGAAATCGGCGTCGTCCGCGTCTCCGAAACGCCAGGCGTAGTTGAAACCGATTTCGAGGTCGGGATGGCCTTCACGCCTGGCCGTATGGCTCGCCGCCTTCACCCCCTGGATCAGGGCATTTCGCGCCTTGTCGTAGTAGCCGTCGGAAGTGTTTTGTGAGAAGGTCAGGTTCACTTCGTTGGTTATCTGAAGGGCGGTGACGCCCTTGACCGAGCCAAGGGACCGGACGACCCGCCTCACGTAGGCGACCCAGGACCTGATGTTCCCGTTCTGTGCTTCGGAGGGGTGGTATCGAACCTGGAGTTCAACCCGGAACCCGAGCGAGGCATAGTGGCGGGCCATGCGCCTGAACCGCCTGATTCCACTCGCGCCGTCCTTCATGAAAAGCCGGTTTAGCCGAACCGTGAACGACTTCTTCCCGGCCAACTTTCGCAGGGCCGCGTCGCGCCTGACGGGATCCACCGCAATCAGCGGAATCGACTGGGCAGAGCCGACTTCGCCGGCAAGGCGCGGTCCGATACCGAACCTGATCGCGGGCCCGCCTTTCGGTTGATCGTCGGCGTAGCTCTCCAGGCATTGGGCATCGGGCTGAAGAGCCGGCGGCGTATCGGCCGGCGCGACCGAACCGGAACGGTCCCAGGGAATTGCCTGCGAAGTGGCAGGCAGCAGCAGCGCGGCCAGCAGCGCTGCGGCCAGGATGAAGCTCCCTCTGCCGCGGATGGCAGACATGCAAGCAAGTCTAGATAGGGCGGCCGGATATGGTTCGCGGCCATGGGCTCATCGAAGATTCCCCGGTTCGCCGACGACTACACCCCCGATGCAGCCGATACGCGGCGCCGCTTCGCGAGTGAGCAGGGCGGCGCTTCGCTGGAGAACGTCGGCTCCTATTCGCTTGATCCGGCCACCCTGCCCGGAAACATCGAAGGCTTCACCGGGGTGGCGCAGGTGCCGATCGGCCTGGCCGGCCCGCTCTCCGTGGACGGCGAGCACGCCAAGGGAGATTTCTACGTGCCGATGGCGACCACCGAAGGAACGCTGGTCGCCTCATACAGCCGCGGCATGAAGTTGCTGCGCGAAATCGGTGGGGTCAAGGTGACCGTGGTCGACGACGCGATGCAGAGGGCGCCGGCTTTCATCTTCGATTCCGCCCGCGAGGCCCGCGACTTCGTTGCCTGGCTCGATCAGAACTTCGATGCGATCCGGGTGGCCGCCGAAGCGACGACCAGCACCGGCAAGCTGCGGGACATCGAGCGCTACGTGGCCAGCCACTTTGTCTATACACGCTTCAACTACACGACCGGCGACGCCGCCGGCCAGAACATGACCAGCAAGGCAACCTGGGCAGCGAGCGAATGGATCAAGCGTGAGTGCCCTTTCGTGAATGGCTACATGCTCGAGGCCCAGCTCGCCACCGACAAGAAGCACTCCCAGATAAACACACTCCACACCCGCGGCAAGCGGGTCGTCGCCGAGGCCCGTATCCCCGATGCGCTGCTTCGCGAGCACATGAACGTCACTTCCCGGCAGATCTACAGAGCCCGCCACATGTCAAACCTCGGCGGCTTCATGTCCGGCACCGCGGCCAACGCATCGCACCCTGCCAACGGGATCGCCGCGGTTTTCATCGCTACCGGCCAGGACGCCGCCAACGTGGCCGAGTCACATGCCGCGATCACCTACGTCGAGCTCTGCGACAACGACGACTACTACTTCTCGATCACGCTGCCTTCGCTGATCGTCGCGACCCACGGTGGTGGCACCGGACTCGCAACCCAGAGGGAATGCCTCGAGCTGCTCGGCTGCTACGGGTCGGGCAAGGTGCTCAAGCTGGCCGAAATCATCGCCGCAACCGTGCTTTGCGGCGAGATTTCGCTCGGTTCAGCCGTCGTCGCCGACGAGTGGGTTTCATCCCATGACCGGCTCGGCCGCAACCGCTGACGCTCCTGCTCCCACCTGCCTGCCGACCTGCGATACTGGGCCGATGAGCATCGACCCCACCGCTGAAGACGTCCGTAAATACATCGACGAAGACGACGGCGAGCCGGTAATCATGCTGAACCTGCTCGCGTTCGACGGCGAAGCCGGACGACAGAAGTACAACGAGTACGCGATGGCCACCGTGCCGCATATGGCACGGGTGAAAGCTGAACTGATCTATTTCGGTGATACCTCCACCGCGCTGGTTCCAGACGACGGACATGAATGGGACGCGGTGATCCTGGTCAAGTACCCGAATCGCAACGCGTTCCTGGAAATGGTCATGGACCCCGAATACCAGAAGATTTCGAAGCTGCGCACGGCTGCCCTCAAGGATGCGGTCCTTCAGCCGACCAGCCTCTGGACCGGTACCTGATCCGTCCACGCGGGGTGCGAACATGGGTTCGTGACCGCGGGACCTTCGATACTCCACGCTGACCTCGACGCCTTCTACGCCTCGGTCGAGCAACGGGATAAGCCGAAGCTGCGCGGCAAGCCGGTGATCGTCGGCGGCGGCGTGGTGCTCGCCTGCAGCTACGAAGCGAAAGCCAGGGGAGTACGCACCGCGATGAACGGGCGCCGGGCCCTTGAAATATGTCCGGAAGCGATCGTCGTACCGCCCAGGATGTCGGCCTATTCCGAAGCAAGCCGTCAGGTCTACGCGATTTTCAGGGAAACGACGCCGGTTGTAGAGGCGCTTTCGATCGACGAAGCTTTCCTTGATGCCGGTGGCATGGAGCACATCTCCGGCAGCCCGGTTGAGATCGCCGGCAAACTGCGCGTCGAAGTCCGTGAAAAAGTCGGACTGAACATCTCTGTGGGTGTGGCCCGGACAAAGTTCCTCGCCAAGGTGGCAAGCGGCGCATGCAAACCCGACGGCCTGCTGGTGGTGCCGGAGGACGGTGAAGCGGCCTTCCTCCACCCCCTGCCGATCGAACGCCTCTGGGGCGTCGGCAGGGTCACGTCGGAAAAGCTCCACGGCATGGGTATCCGCACGGTGGGTGACATCGCGTCCTGCCGCGAAGAAGCACTCGTCGCTGCGCTCGGCCCTTCGTCAGGCAGGAGGCTGCTCGACCTGGCGAACAACCATGATCCCCGCCGGGTCGAGACCCGGGAGCCGCGGCGCTCGATCGGAGCCCAGAGCGCGTTCCCGAGCGGGTCGCGCAGCCGGGCGGAGCTGGAGAGCCTGGTCGCGGCCCTGGTCGACCGGATCGCCCTGCGCCTGCGAAAGGCCGAAAAAGTTTGCCGCACAGTCACCGTGAATTTCAGGTTCGACGATTTTTCAAGGGCCAGTCGCGCCCACACGCTGAGCGGGGCGACTGATCAGACGATTGCGATCCTGGACGCGGTCAGGGAACTGATCGACGGGTCCGGTCAGATGATCAGCGAGCGCGGCCTGACCCTGATCGGCATCTCAGCCAGCAGCCTCGAGTCGAACGAATGCGTCCAGATGGAGCTGCCGCTGGACGGAGAAAAAGACTCAGCCGCGCTGGATGCCGCGCTGGACGACCTGCGGCAGCGCTTCGGAGCCGACGCGGTCACCCGTGCTTCACTGATCGACCGTGACGGTGGGACCGCGGTGCCGCTACTTCCCGAATGAGCGCGGCGGGCAGCCGATCGCGATGTTCGCGTTCATGTCCTCGGCCGGACCTTGAGGATGACTTTCCGGTAAGTCCGATACTCGCGCCCCGGGCAATACCCCAGCTGTGGCAGCTTGATCTTCGGGCGACGATCCTCAGAAACCACCTGACGCTCAGGTTTGAGGAAGGGCACTCCTACCTCCGCAGGCTCCTAGTCTCTCTGCTGTTCGCGATTCACCAACTCGGTAACGGGCCGAAAAGCGGATTCTTGCTTCCGCCCGATGCCGCGTTTGACCGAGTCGGCTGGTGTGAAATCTGGTCGTCCTTCGACCCCTGAGGTTTCTGCTGCCAGGTTGTCCCCAATTTCGAAACCCAGAAATTCGGACGCGAACCTTGGAAACACTTGCGGCTGAATGAGTTGCTCTTCGTCAACGAATCCATTCCTTGCCATGTGCGCCTGCCAAGTCCGCACCTGCGAAGAGCAGTTGACCTCAAGTGTCGTCGCGAACTTCCGCCATAGCTTGGCTACTTGAATCGTCTGCTCAGGCATGTCAGAAAATCTCCCATTCCAGCATCTTGAGAACTTACTGGTATTCAAGAACGAGATCATCGGATATACACCAGCGAGCCTCCTTCCCACTTCGACATGCTTAGCTGCCGCTGATCCTCACGCAGGTAGCTGCCACACCTTCCTAAACAACCAGGTTGCAGAAATCTCGCTGAGATGCCGAACGCAAGAACGGCTGGCGACAGCAAGTAGTAGTACCCGCTGCAGTACCTCGTGCGATATCCGAACCATAACTTTGGCTCGAATGTCGCATGAAGCTTAGGGGTGAGCGACGGGGATCGAACCCGCGACCACCTGGACCACAACCAGGAGCTCTACCTAACTGAGCTACGCCCACCGCGAAGCTGAGAATCTATCGGTCGCGCCGCCGCTCGGCCTGAACGGGTGACCTCGGCGCAACTTGGAGATCAAGACGGGTTAGCATTCACAGGAGGGAAGAGCAATTTGCGACAGTGGGAGTTCAGTCGAACCCGCCGCCGCCAACGGAGGAGCTAATCGAATGAATTTGAATGCCCGAGTCACCGGTTTCATGCTGATCGTCTTTTCTTTGCTGGCCGGCGGCCTTTTTGCGGCCTCCGCGGGCGCTGCTTACAACCCTGAGGACCCGGCCCAGAAAGCCGAATACGACGACGCCTTCGAAATCGCCACCGAGGGTTACGAATTCGGCATGCCGGTCCTGAACATGGCCCGCACCTTTCGCAAGAGCACCAGTGTCAACGTGCCGTCCGGACGCGGCGCCGGACCAGTCAACCAGTTCAGCCACTTCACCGAGCTGGCCGACGTCCGCGATCGCACCGTTGTCCTGCCCAACAACGACACCCTTTACTCAATGGCCTGGCTCGACCTCAGCCGGGGGCCGGTGGTAATCCACACAAAGAAGCCGACCAAGCGCTTTCACGTGCTCGAGTTGCTCGACCCCTGGCAGAAAAACTTCGCAAACATCGGCTCGCCGCCGCGCGGCTACCCGGATGGCAGCTACCTGATCGCACCGAAGGGCTGGAAAGGCAAAAAGCCGAAAGGCCTGACCACCATCAGAGCGCCCTACGATCGCGTCTGGATCATCGGCCGCACGATTGTCTACAACGAGGCTGACCTGGCAAACATCCCCCGGGTTCAGAAGACCTATGCGATTGTTCCGCTCAGGCGCTGGAATCCGAAAAGGCCCTATTCATACCGCAGGCCGCAGCCGGCAAAGGTCGATCGAACAACCAACGAAGCATATGTTCCGGGAACCCGGCCCGGCCAGAACCCGGCAGTCTTTTTCGACGCACTTGGCAATCAGCTCAAGCGTTTCCCGGCTCGCAAGATCGACGCACCGGTTCTGCGCCGCCTGCGGGCACTGGGAATCGGTCCGGGCCGTAAGCCGCTCGCCGATGGAGAGCTCTCGGATGCCCAGATTCAGGCGATGGCTGACGCAGTCACTCAAGGTCCGGACCGCATGAGGGCCGACCTGCTGACCCGCTACCTGAATGCCTTTGACGCGAAAAATGGCTGGAACGTCGCCAGGATGGGGGTCTATGGAACCGACTATGAAACCCGGGCCCTGGTTGATCAGTTCGGACTCGGCGCACCAAGGCCAGCGGTTGCCGTCTATCCCCTTGCGCTGTTTGACAGCACGCGCATGCCGCTTACCGGTGCCAAGAGCTACGTCGCTCACTTCACCCCCAACTACGCCCGGCCGCCGGTCAAGTTCTTCTGGTCGATGACCCTCTACGA
>CALEMO010000128.1 GCA_937910825.1 uncultured Solirubrobacterales bacterium
GCCCCGCCGGCTCTTGGGGTGATCTTCACCTCATGTTGGTGACGATCTATCCGGGGGTTCGGAGGTATCGGAGGTTCACGGAGAAACCGGGAGGGTCAGGTGGAGGGGCGATTCCTGGATCACTTTGCCGCGGGGAAATTCCCGGGCTGCCCTTCTGCCTTGGTTGTTATGCGGAAGGACTCAGGCAGCTTCGCGGAAGTCGAGCTCGGTGCCCTGGAACCTCATCGACTCATTGGCGTCGAAGATGCTCTGCCTACTCGGGCGGGGCTTTCTTGGCGGCACTACCCACTCGTCGCATCCGCGGAAGGCCTCGGCGAAAAGCTGAGCCTTCACACTCTTGGGACGAGCTTGGTCGAATACCTCTTGAGCCATAGGGTCAATCCTCTCCTACCACGGGGGTTATGGAAAGTTTCTTCGCCCCGTCGGACGGAAAACCTGCCGCAAAACGCGACTTTATTTTGAAGCGGCCGAACGTCGTGTTCCTGCTACTCGGAACGGTGTCCGTCCAGAGGGCGGCCGGCCAGGCGATTCGGTCGCGATGATGCTGGTTTGACCAGTCCTCTAAACTTCATTCAATGAAGGTAGATATCCATCCCGAATATACAATCGCCAACGTTCACTGCTCGTGCGGCAACCAGTTCTACACAAGGTCGACTAAATCGGACCTCCATGTCGAACTCTGTTCTGCCTGTCACCCGTTCTACACCGGCAAGCAGAAGCTGGTCGACACCGGTGGTCGGGTCGAGCGCTTCCAGCGCCGCGCCGCAAAGCGAGCTAAGGCGAACGCCAGTCAGGACTGATCCGTCGGTCGGGATTCTTTTAGCCGCGGCTGATTCATGAGTCCCGGGCCTGACGCCCGGATTACCTCCGGCGGGGCGCTTGCCGCCCGGCGGGACGCGCCCGTGGGCGGTCAGGCGGTGCTCGAAGGCGTGATGATGCGCGGCGTATCCGCGTGGGCGGTTGCGGTGCGTACTCCCGATGGCCGGATCGACTACTCGGCCCTGGGCCGTCCGGTCGACGCTTTTACCGAACTCCGTTTCGCCGGGAGTACGAAAGTTGCTGACATAAAAAGCGTTGCCGACGGACTGCCCGAGGTTGAGGCGATCTACACCACTGCCGGCGATCCCGACGCCCTGGTCAGAATCCGGGTTCGGAATATGCAGGACCTCACCAGAGTCGTGGATTTACTTCGCAGGAGTGGCCGGGTGACCGGAACCAAGACCCTGATGGTTTTGGATGCCATGCACCCGGAGCAGACCTTCGGCCCCTGACCGGATTTCCCGGCGCCTTGTGGATTGACATTCGGGCAACCTGGCAGGGCATCACTGTTCGTTGCATGCTCGACCGTCACACTGGAACTGTGATTCGGAAACTTATCGAACAGATCGAAGAACGCTTTGCCGAACTCGAGCAGGCGATGAGCGACCCTGAGGTGATCAACGACCGGCGGCGCTACGCCGAGATTGGCAGGGAGTACCGGCAGATTGCCGCGGCCCATGTGCTCGTAACCGAGCACAAGGGTCTGGGCGATGATTTGGAGGGAGCGCGTGAGCTGGTGGCGGAAGCCGGGGATGACGCCGAGCTGCAGGCCGTGATTGACAACGCGCCACGAAGAATTGCCGAACTTGAGGAGGAGATCCGCCTGGCGATGGTGGACCCCGAT
>CALEMO010000129.1 GCA_937910825.1 uncultured Solirubrobacterales bacterium
GAGGGCTGGCGGACCTCGAACGTCGCGTGATCAACGTGATCCACCGGAAATCCTTCCTCGATGATCCGACCCGCGCGTTGAGGGCTGCCCGCTACTCCGCCCGGCTCGGTTTTGACATGGATCTTCGTACCGCGGAACTGCTTCCTTCCGTTGACCTCACCACCGTGTCGAGGGACCGTTTCGAATCCGAACTCGAGCTGATGGCCGATGAGCCGACAGCGCTCGAGGCATTGCGCCTGGCGGCCGCCTGGGGGCTGCTTGACCTCGGTGAAAATGAACTCGCCCTCGTGGCACGGGCTTTCGAGCTTCTTGAAGGGGATCTCTGGAGTGAGATTTCAACCAGGTCAGCGGTCCTCCTGGCTGTTGCTGATCGAGGGGAGGCAGGGCCTCTACCGGGATCGCTGGACTATCCGGGTACACCAAGCCGGGCAAGCGCGCTCGCAGAGACGCAAAGTCCGCTGGACCTGCTGCTGGCGAGGGCGGCCGGGTCGGACTGGCTGGACCGGTGGCTGGCTGAGTGGCGGACGATCCCGCCCCTGATAACCGGTGACGACCTGATTGCCGCAGGCGTGCCACGGGGGGTTGCGGTGGGGGTCGGTCTTGAAGCGGCGCGTTCGGCCGCGCTGGATGATGGCCTCTCGACCCGTGAGGGACAGCTTGCGGTCGCGCTGACCGCTGCTCGTTCCACCGAGGCAGAGAAAGGTTCCCGTTGAACGGGTCGGGTTGATGAGGCGGCGCTCCGGTGGCGGGCTGGACTGGTACGAGGTTGATCTGCCGGGGGCGACCGTGTGTTTCACGACTCGCCGGGGCGGAGTGAGTGGCGCTCCCTACGACAGTCTCAACCTCGGCGCACTCACCGCTGACGAACGGGAATCGGTTCTCGAAAACCGGGTTCGTGCCTCGCAGGCTCTCGGAATAGACGGTGATCGGATCCGCCTCGGC
Organism: uncultured Solirubrobacterales bacterium; assembly: GCA_937910825.1. Classification (GTDB taxonomy): domain Bacteria; phylum Actinomycetota; class Thermoleophilia; order Solirubrobacterales; family 70-9; genus 67-14. Next base: position 943 of record CALEMO010000129.1, read on the forward strand.
CTTCAGGTTCACGGCTCGAAGATCCTTCTTCACGATGATCCCGCTGGCAGGGGCCATTACCTCGCCCTTGCCCCGGATCCGCCCGAAGCCGATGGTCACCTGACCCGAACCGCAGGCATCCCCCTGCTGGTGGTTGTTGCCGACTGTCTGCCGGTGGCGATCAGCGGGCCCGACGGCCTCGCGATGCTCCATTGCGGCTGGCGCGGGCTCGCTGGAACTCTCGTCAGGGAT
>CALEMO010000130.1 GCA_937910825.1 uncultured Solirubrobacterales bacterium
TGGAGCGCGGCTTCACTTTGAGGGCTTCGATGTCGGCCGTTCCTTGCGGTGAGGTCATCGGCACCGTCATCAGCTCCGCCTCCTGCCAGGTCGCGAAAACCGCCTCCTTGAAGATCTTGTGCAGGGTGCTGAGGCCAAGATGCATGAGCGGCAGTGGCACATGCCAGAGCGGCCGCGCCCGGCCGGCGATCCGCCCGACCAGGGTGGACATCTGAGAATAAGTGAGCGTCTCTGGCCCGACCAGGTCGAATTCCCTCGCGTCGGCGCTATCTTCGGATGACAGGTCGGCCATAACCGCGCGGGCCACATCGTCTGCCCAGACCGGCTGGTACTCGCTGAGGCCGTCACCGGATACCGGAACCACCGGTAGAAACGAAAGCCGGCGAAGCAGGGTGATCCAGGGGTCGGAGTGATCGAAAACGATCGAGGGCCTGAAGATCGTGGTTTCGAGTCCGGAAGCCTTGACCGCCTGTTCGGCGATCCATTTGGCACGGAAGAACCTGGTTCTCTGGACAGACGTCGCATTCAGGGCGCTGAAAAAGACGAAACGCCTGACCCCTGCGCTCCTGGCGGCTTCGACCAGTCGCACGGTCGCCAGGCCGTTCAGCTCTTCGACCGGATGTGGTGGCTGGTCCCTTATCGAGGCGGCCAGATGAATCACGGTGTCCACCCCTCGCATCGCCTGTCGCAGCAGATAGGGATCCGAAATTTCCCTCAGGTCGCCCATGGTGATCTGTACGTTCACCCGGTTGTCTCCGAGGCGTCGGGGTTCCCGGACGAGGCACCTGACCGCCTGATCTGTCTCCAGAAGACGCGGCAGCAGCCTCGAGCCGATCGATCCGGTGGCCCCGGTCAGCAGGATCAAGAGGGGGTTGCCGGTGGTTGCCGCATGAGGGGCAGTCTAGTGGCCGCCGCTCGGCGGGTGACCGGGCCACGCCCCGGGTCGGGCACCTCTAGAATGTTGAACCATGAGCTACGTAATTGCCGAGCCTTGCATCGGAACCAAGGACAATTCGTGTGTTGAGGTCTGCCCGGTGGATTGCATCCACCCGACACCTGACGAGCCGGATTACGAAAAGGTCGAGATGCTCTTCATCGACCCTGACGAGTGCATCGACTGCGATGCCTGTGTCGAGGCCTGTCCGGTTGACGCCTGCTTCGCGGAAGACCAGCTTCCCGCCGAATGGGCGAGCTTCACCGAGAAGAACGCCGAATACTTCAAGAACTGAGTCGGGCTGCGGCGCGTACTACGAAGCCCGGCCGCGCGTGTACTTCACGAATTGCCGCCAGGCGGGCTTGGCCACGAGCTTGTCCGACTTTCGGTATCCGAACAGACCGATCGTGTAGCAGAAGCTGCAGCTCTCGCCTTTTGGGTCGCTATCCCGCCAGGCGTACCAGTAGACCCGCTGCAGGCCAAGCCTGCGCCTCTGGCTGATCAGGTAATTGAAAGCCGAGCGCAACTGCTTTGACTGCGCTTTCTTGCTGCCGGTGAGGAACGCGTTCTTCTTCTTGCCGGAGGCCCAGCCGATTTCGGTGACCTGAATCGGCTTCGAACCGAGGCCCGCCTTTCTGGCTGCCGTGCGGAACTGGACCATGATCTTCTTCAGCGTTTTCGTATCCTTGGCATAAGGGTGGATCGCGATTGAATCGATGCTATTGCGCTTCGAACTCCTGGCCACCTGCCGGATGAACGATGTCGCGTCCACGGCCTTCTTTTTCGGGCCTTTCGGTTTGGCGAACAGCCCCGAGGCAACGACCTTTCCTTTGGGATCTGCCTGGTGGATCACCTTGGCTGATGCGTCGAGCAGTCGTCCGTACTTCGAAGCCGAAACCGGTGTCGCGAAGTAATGGAAGTTCGCTTCATTCCATATCTGCCACTCCTGGACCGGCTTCTTCGGCAAACTGGAATTGCCTTCGTTTTCTTCTTTCCAGAATTCGCCCTTGCTGCCGTAGCGGTCAACCGCCGCTTTCACGAACTTGCGCCACTTCTCGAGCTGGTTGCTGTTCTTGATCGGCAAATTTGTGTAATTGCCGCTCAACCAGGTTGGCGTCGCGTAAAGGGTCGGCATGACCCTTAGACCTTCCAGGGCAGCGGCGCGCATCATCCTGTCGAATTCGAGCCAGTTGAATTGATTGGCGTTCTCCGACTGGATCTGGCTCCAGGCAACCGCTATCCGAATGTTCGACACCTTGCCGCGCTTCATCCGTTTTGTGTCGGTATGGGTCAAACCCTCCTGAGGCACGATGCCGAGGAATCCGTTGGGGGCTTTGGGCACGGCGCCGGCGGCAGGGGCGATCAGCAGCGCGCCAAGAGTCAGCGCAAAGATCGTGGCGAGAGCTACTTTCACCTGTTTCATCACTACCTCCGGAACAGCCCCTGGCGCCCAACGTTTCGGTCGGCAGCCTCTATTGGAGAACCGGCAGTTCTTTCGCTTTCGACCCGAGCTTCGGTGCGAGCGGAGCAGCGGCCGGGGCCGACTGCAACATCGGCAGGTCCCGCGGGGTCATCGAAACGATGCGCTTCGCGGTTTCGATGATCGCTTTGCCGGCCGGCGAGTCAGGCTGCTCGATGACCAGCGGACGCCCTTCGTCGGCGTGTATACGCAGGTCCTCAGAGAGCGGGATCGTGCCCAGCAGCGGTACATCGATTTCATCGGCCAGCAGCTTGCCTCCGCCTTCACCGAAGATCGAAAAGGTCTCCCCGTCAGGTGTGGTGAAGCCCGACATGTTCTCGATCACTCCCATGACTTCGAGGTCAAACTTGCTTGCCATCTGGACCGAGCGGCGGGCAACTGACTGGGCGGCCGGTTGAGGCGTGGTCACCACCGCGAGCTTGGCCTGAGGCAGAAGCTGTGAAAGCGTCATGGCGACGTCACCGGTTCCAGGCGGCAGGTCCAGCAGCAGGTATTCGAGCTCGCCCCAGGCGACATCTTCGAGGAACTGCTCGATCGCCTTGTGAAGCATCGGGCCGCGCCAGACGACCGCCGAGTTGTCTTCCACGAAGTAGCCGATCGACATCGTCTTGACGCCGCAAGGCGCCTCCGGCGGAAGGATCTTTCGTTCGCCATTCACATCGGGCTTCGCGTCGATCCCCAGCATCCGCGGAATCGAGTAGCCGTAGACGTCGCAGTCGAGTGCCCCGGCGGCATGGCCCTGGGCCTGAAGTGCAGCCGCCAGATTCGCGGTCATGGTCGATTTACCGACGCCGCCCTTGCCGGACGCCACACAGATCACGTTGTTGACCTGGGCCAGCGCGCCTTGCGGCAGCTTGTCCCTGCCGAGAGTCTTCTGGAGATCACCCTTCTCTTCGTCGGAGAGCACGTCAAAGCCGACACCGACACCGGCCACGCCTTCGAGCGAAAGAACCTGGGACGACACGGCATCCTGAAAATGAGAGCGGATCGGGCAGCCGGCGGTGGTCAGCGACACAGTCACGTCGACCTTGCCGTCCGGCTTGATCTCAATCGAACGGACCATTCCGAGCTCGACGATATTGCGCCGAAGTTCGGGGTCAATCACTGCGGTGAGCTTCTCGGTTACCTGAGCTTCAGAAGGAAGGGCCATGACCTAATTCTGGCAGAGAGGGGGCGAGTTCTTCGTAGCCACCCCTTTACGGAGACAGATACCACCTGACGAGGAGCCGAAAATGGGCAGGATTAAATTTGCTTTTCTCTTTCTTTTGCTGGCTGCGGCCTTCGCTTTCCTGCCGGCGGGCGAAGCCAGCGGCGCCCGCTACACCGTGTCCCAATGCGGATGGCATGTGGGTCACGATGCGGGCTGGTTCGATACCAGCGCCGACAAGTTCCTCCGCAGCAGCTACTGCATGCCCC
>CALEMO010000131.1 GCA_937910825.1 uncultured Solirubrobacterales bacterium
GATCGTCTGCGACCTCGACGCGGTTGACCCTGAGGCCCTGGCGAAGCTCGAGCCTCCGGCAATCGGGTTTTACTCCCATGTAGACGTGGAAACGAAGCAAAAAGCGCTCGATGCGGGGGTCGATCTGGTGGTTCCGCGCTCCCGGATGTCGAGGGAACTGCCCCAGCTCGTGGCCAGCTTCATCTGACCGGCAGGTCGTGGACGCTTCCCGCAAGGGCGCGGTGTATATACACTCGCGTCCGGAATGTTGCCCGACAGGTTCGGGCATTTATTGACAAAAGCCACGGGAGGTTTGATTTACATGCAAGATCGCGGTCTCGCCGCATATATCGCCGAACTGGTCGGGACGTTCTTCCTGGTCTTTTTCATCACCAGCGTGGGTGTTCTTTTCATCTCAGTCGGAGACTCCGCCCAGTTCGGATCTGACTTCGCGGTGATCGGCCTCACCTACGGCTTCATCCTGTGTGTTCTCATCATCGGGATAGGCATTGCCAGTGGCGGTCATTTCAACCCCGCGATCACCCTGGGTGCCGCCTTGATGAAGAAGATCGCGCCTGTTGACGCGGTCATCTACATGCTGGCCCAGCTCTCCGGTGGTGTGCTTGGCGCGCTGCTGACCAAGGGCCTGCTCGAGGACGAAGGTCGCGCCTCGGACTACGGTGCCGCATTGATCAGTCCATTGCTCGGTGGAGCCGGCCAGGGATTCCTCGTTGAAGGCCTCGGCGCTTTCCTCCTGGTCCTGACCGTTTTGGCCGTAGCCCTCGGAATCAAGGCGAAGAAAGAATGGGCCCCGCTGGCCATTGGTTTGACCTATGCCGCGATCGGCATGGTCTTCGGTCCGCTCACGGGCGCTTCGGTCAACCCGGCCCGCTGGTTCGGGCCGGCGTTGGTCTCCGGCAACTTCTCCGACGCCTGGGTCTACGTACTCGCTCCGTTGGTAGGTGGCGCGCTCGCCTTCCTGTTCTACAAATTCGTGATAGTCAAGTCACAAAGCGAAGCCGAGCCGACCTCCGTAGCACCGGGTTCGCAGTCCTGACCCTGGTCTGAATTGCCGGTTCGCCGGCAACGTGGTTATAAAGAAGGGCCCCGGAAACCGGGGCCCTTCTTCGTGCTTGGGAACTTCGCTTCGCAACGGCCTACTTCACCGTCAGAGTGCCCTTCATACCCGCCGCTTCGTGGCCCGGAAGGGAGCAGAAGAACGTGTACTCGCCAGCCTTGGCATTAAAGCTGACCGTCTCGCTGCCACCGGTGATGATCTCTCCACGGGCGACTTCGTTTCCGTCCTGCTCGATTACGACGTCGTGACCAATCGCGGCGTCATTCGTGAAGTCGACGGCGACCGTGCCCGCTTTCGCTTCGAGCGAATCGGTGTCGTATGCCAGCGCGCCGTTCGGGTCGGCTGCGAGTGCCACAGTGCTAGAGCCGCCGGATCCGTTTTCGGCAGGCTTTTCGGTCTGGGTGGTGGGTTCCGGTGCGGGATTGCTGCTAGAAGAGTTGTCGTCACTACCACCACAGCCGGCAAGCAATGCCATGGCGGTGATCGGAAGTGCCAGCAGATACGCGGAACGTTTCATGGATTCTCCTTTTAGCTGTCGAGCTCTCTGGCCGGACAGCGGGGTGCCTTGTCCTTTCAGGATACGCCTGCGCTAGGTTCTACCAATAGATGCGCAGAGTCACATTCTCCCGGAACTACACGATTTCCCTCTCCAGGACTTGTCAGTGCTATTGCAAGTACTGCGCGTTCGCCACGCATCAGGCCCACCTGCATTCGCCGGAGGAGGTTGAGAAGCGTCTCGACGAGGCCGTTCGCAGGAACGCCAAGGAACTGCTTTTCCTGACCGGCGAGAAGCCTGAGGTCAACCCGGTGGTCGCCGCCAGGCTCAAGGAGTGGGGCCATGAGGACTTCACCGACTATGTGATCTGGGCATGCGAAAGGGCGCTCGAGCGAGGCATCCTTCCCCATACCAACATCGGTGCGATCGGCGAAAAGGACCTCGCCCGGCTGCGCGAGGTGACGGCCTCCCAGGGCCTGATGCTCGAATCCTCATCGGAGCGGCTGATGCAGACAGTTCACGCCGGCTCACCGACGAAGCACCCGACTCACCGACTGGCGACCATTGAAGCAGCGGGTCGCCTGAAGATCCCGTTTACGACGGGAATCCTCGTCGGCATCGGGGAAACGCCGGAAGAGCGGATCGAGTCCCTGGAGGCGCTGGCTGCACTTCAGGAGCGTCATGGTCACATCCAGGAAGTGATCATCCAGAACTTCGTCCCGCACCCGGATTACTACGGCCAGGAGCCGGCAGACATCGCCAGCAAGGCATCCGATGAACGGTGGAAGGGCAAGGGGCGATGGTCGCCTGAATCGGGTCTCTGGGAGTCGACCGAAGGCAAGGGGGGCGAAGACACCGAGCAGGACCCCTCGGTCAAAGTTCCCGATTGGGCCTGCCCGATCACGATCGACGACCTCAAGTTTCTGATCAGTGAGACCGAGCGCCTGATGCCCGGGGTCGGTGTCCAGGTGCCACCGAATCTGTCCGACTGGTGGTCCGAGCTGGTCGAGTCGGGCGCCACCGACCTGGGAGGACTCTCGGCCAACGGTGACCACATCTCACCCGAACACCCATTTCCCAGTCCCCATCAGGTCCGTAAGCAGCTTGCGCCTGAGGGCTTCGCTCTGACCGAGCGCCTTTGCGTCTACCCGCAGTACATGAATGCGGACTGGATGGAGCAGGGCGTGCTCGACGTGATCAAGATCAAGTACTGGAGTTTCATCCCGAGGCTGGGTTCGGGCAGGCGGGCCGACGAGAGCCTGGATTCGGGTCTTGCCCCCGAAGCCATCGCCAAGGGGCGCGAGGGTGTAAATCTTTCCGAAGACGAGCTGACTGCACTCTTCGCCGAGACCAGACCCGAAGTGATCGAAAAAATGAGGGTCGCGGCAGACGACCTGCGCCGGGAACTCGCGGGGAATACCGCGACCTTCGTGGTCAACCGCAACATCAACTTCACCAACATCTGTGTGGTCGGCTGTGCATTCTGCGGCTTCGGCCAGGGCCGGCGCTCGCCCGATGCATACGAGTCCTCGGAGGAGGAGTTCGTCGGCCGGGTCGAAGAGGCGATTGAGTTCGGCGCGACCGAATTGTGCATGCAGGGTGGAATCCACCCCGATCTCGACCTTGAGACCTATGGCGGCTGGCTGAAGCTGGCGAAGCAGGTGGCACCCGACATCCACCTCCATGCCTATTCGCCGATGGAGATCAACCACATGTGCGAACAGTCAGGCAAGCCACCGCGCGAGGTTTTCGAATACCTGATCGACTGCGGGCTCGATTCGACCCCC
>CALEMO010000132.1 GCA_937910825.1 uncultured Solirubrobacterales bacterium
GCATGCTCCACGGCTGGGACGACATAGAAGGCCGCTCAGCAGACGAAGGTCGTGGCCAGGTTGAGTTTCAACGCTCCGGCCGCGGCCTGCCCTGACGGCGGTTTCAACTGTCCCTTCGCCCAGCAATCGAACTGCTTCTCGATGACCCCGGCGTAACCCGGCTCGCGGGGCAGGTCCGCGATGCCGCGGACGGCTCGAACCGGGTTGAAACAGGGGTTTCCGAGGCGATCCGGCCGGCGCTGCTTGCCGGCCTCCTGGAGGACGACCGGGCGCTGCTCGACCGCCCGGCATTGATCGTCACCCCAGATGACCGCTCCGCCCGGGAGCTGAGCCTGGCCCTCCAGGCGTTCCTCGGGGATCGCGCCATCAGGTCATATCCGTCGCGAGGTACTGGCTATGCGTCGCAGGTCAGCCCGCCACCACACTTGATCGGGATGAGAATCGATGCGCTCGATTCGTTCAGCCGGGACGAGGGAGTTCCGGTTGTCGTAGCGAGCGCGATAGCACTGGCCGAGGCAGTTCCCGACGCCACCCTGAGGCCGGCGGGCTTTTCGGTCGCGGTTGGGGAAGAGCATGATCCTTCGACTATCGCGCTCGACCTCGACGCGGCCGGCTATCAGCGTGTCGACCAGGTTGCTGAACGTGGGCAGTTCGCGATCCGTGGTGGAATCCTCGACGTCTTCGCAGCAACCGAGGACCGGGCGGCCCGGATCGAATTCTTCGGCGACGAAGTTGAATCGATGCGTTGGTTTTCCACCTTCACACAGCGTTCTCTGGGGACGACTGAGCGAATCGAACTCGCGCCCGCAGCAGAACTCGACGTCGAGCACCGGGAGCTGGCCGAACTCGCCGTGGCTGAGGCCCTCGAAGAGGGCGAGACTCCCGACCTGGCGTCGGTGCTGCCGATCGAGAGTTTCCGGGCGCCGCTGGACCTGATTCCGCAGGAGGCCGTAGTCATCCTGGCGGCCGCCGAGGAGATCGAGCCTGCCCTGAAGGACCATTGGGACGACGCCACCACCGCGATGCACGCCGACGATGCCCGCCACCTTTATACGGATGTTGCGGAGCCGCTCTTCGAGCGTGCCTCCCTGGTCCTCAGGCGGCCGACGGAACAGGACTCCTCCGGTTCCGGGGGCGATACCCCATCCTCCCCTGCCAAGGCTCCCATGCCCCCCATGAGGGCCTATTTGGCGGAGACTCCGGCTCGGACGCTCAAGGAGGCTGAAGCCGAGCTGATTAAGCTGGTGAATTCCGGCTATCGCGCGCTGGTTGCGTTCGATTCGCGCGGAGAAGCCGAGCGGACCAGGTATTCGATGGACCGGGTCGACGCGAAGATTCTCGATCAGGGTCGTCTGCCTGCAACCCCGGCGGCGACCTTCGCCGAGGCAAGGCTCAGCGAAGGATTCGTATCGCCGAAACTGAAGCTCGCGGTCATTCCCTTCCGGCGACTGCTCCACCGGCGGCGTCGCGCCGACGAGCGTGCGCCGGAGGCGGTTCGTGGCCGCCTGACCTTCTCCGACCTCAGGGTCGGCGACTACGTGGTCCATGAAGATCACGGCGTTGCACGCTTCGCCGGTTTCGAGACCCGCGAGGTCGGCGGCATCACCAGGGACTACCTCTACCTGGAGTACCGGGGTGAGGACCGGGTCTACGTGCCGACCGATCAGTTCGCGAAGCTCTCCCGCTACGCGAGTTCCGCCGGGTCGCCGACCCTCTCTGCCCTCGGTGGCAAGAAATGGCTGAACATGAAAGCGAGGGCCCAGCGGGCCGCGGCGGAGATCGCCGGGGAGCTGGTCAACCTTTATGCCGAACGCCGTACCCGGACCGGACATGCCTTTTCGGCGGATTCCGAATGGCAGATGCAGTTGGAGTCGGCCTTTCCATATCGCGAGACGGCGGACCAGATCGAAGCGATCGAGGCGGTAAAGGGCGACATGGAGTCAGCCCGTCCGATGGACCGGCTGGTTTGCGGTGACGTCGGTTACGGCAAGACGGAAGTCGCGATCCGGGCGGCCGTCAAGGCTGCCTCCGATGGCAAGCAGGTGATGATCCTCGCGCCGACCACGATCCTCGCCCAGCAGCACCTCGGCACCTTCCGGGAGCGCCTCGCTGGCCTTCCGTTCAGAGTGGATGGAGTGAGCCGCCTGCGCAAGCCGGCGGAGGTGAAGCGGGTGATCGCGGAATACGCTGACGGCGGCGTCGACATTTTGATCGGCACCCATCGCTTGCTCTCCCGTGACGTGAGAGCAAAGGACCTCGGGCTGATCGTGGTCGACGAAGAGCAGCGCTTCGGCGTCAAGCAGAAAGAACTGCTGCGTCAGCTCAAGTTGAAGGTGGATGTGCTCTCCCTCTCGGCGACTCCGATTCCACGCACGCTCCAGATGTCGATGTCCGGCCTGCGGGACATCTCGGTGATTGAGACTCCACCTGAGGGCCGCCGGCCCGTGCGCACCTATGTTGGTCCGTGGGACGAAGCGCTGGTCGAGCGGGCGATCAAGCGGGAGGTCGACCGAAAGGGCCAGATCTTCTTCCTCCACAACCGGGTGGAATCACTCGACGAGGCGGCTGAACGGCTGCGGGCGCTCGTTCCGGGAATCCGGGTCAGCGTTGCGCACGGGCAGATGGACGAAGGAAAACTCGAGGCGGCCATGCTCAAGTTCATGAGTGGGGAAACGGATTGCCTGGTGGCGACGACGATCATCGAATCCGGGATCGACATCCCATCGGCCAATACGCTGATCGTCGAGCGGGCCGACCACCTCGGTCTGGCTCAGGCGTACCAGATACGAGGTCGGGTCGGGCGATCCAGGGAGCGGGCTTTCGCCTACCTCCTCTACCCGAGCGAAGAGGCACTGACGAACGAAGCTTCAACCAGGCTCGCCACCCTGGCCGACCACACCGAACTGGGTTCGGGCTTCCGGATCGCGATGCGGGACCTCGACATCAGGGGCGCCGGCAACCTGCTCGGCGACGAGCAGTCCGGTCATGTCGCCGCAGTCGGCTTCGAGCTCTACTGCCAGCTGATCGATGACGCTGTGGCTGAACTCTCTGAGCGCAACGATGACGACGAGGCTCACGAGCCGGTCCGCCTGGACGTCGGGGTGGACGCATATCTGCCGGTGTCCTACGTTCCATTCGAAGCTGCCAAGATCGACGTGCATCGGCGGATCGCCGCGGCTCGGCGCCCGGGTGAGCTGCGCCTGATCAGTGACGAGCTGATCGACCGCTTCGGTCCGATGCCGGACGAAGTGCAGAACCTGATGACCCTGCAGCGGTCGAGGATCGACTTCGCAGTGGTCGGGGCCGAAGCGGTGCAGTTTCGAGGCGGCAAAGTGAGCGTCACCGGAATCGAGCTGGATTCAGCCGCCGCCGAGGCGGTCCGGGCCAAAGTTGGTGGAGCCCTTTATGAATGGCGCACGAAAGAGATGGCGCTCAGGATCGACAACGATCCGGCGGTCCGGCTCGAAGCGATAAGCGCCCTGGCCGGAGCGCTAGTCGAGGTCCTGGAAAATCCGTCCGACTGAAGGGCCACTCAGGAAAGCGGCGGACTGCCCCGGGTAGCTATGCTCTGGGACTCGTAAACGGAGGTTTGAAACTTCTTTCAGGAGGATTCACTGCATGAGCGGGGCACGTAAGTTCGGGCTGGTTATTTTCGGAGCGATTCTGGTCGCCCTTTTCGCTGGGATCGCGATCGCCAATGGTGGCGTGAGCCAGCCGAGCGTTTCCTCTGGTGATGTGGCTCTGGTCGAGGACGTGCCGGACGGACTCGGCGACATAAGCCAGGAAGATTTCGACCGGGCATTCACCCAGACCTGGAAGCGCGGCGGACTCAAGCAGGCCCCGAAGCCCGCGGACGCACAGTTCACGCAGATCAGGGACGCTGCCCTGAACGACCTGCTCGACCAGGCCTGGTTGACCGGTGAGGCACAGGAGCTGGGCGTGAGCGCCACCGATCGTGAAGTTGATGCGGAATTCAAGACGATCCGCGAGGACCAGTTCACTGATGATGCGGCCTACGAGAAGTTCCTCAAGGACAGCGGTTTTACCGAAGCTGAACTCCTCGATCGGGTTCGTCTCCAGGTGCTGAGCCGCAAGATCGAAGAGTCGATCACCAGCGGCATTACTTCGGTTTCCGACGAGGAAGTCCAGCAGAGCTACGAAGACAACCAGGCTGCCTACGTGGTACCTGAGTCACGCGACATCAGACTGATCGTCACCAACAACAAGGCCGATGCCGACAAAGCCGCTGCCGCGCTGAAGGACGACCCTTCGGACGAGAACTTCGCCAAGCTCGCCAAGCAGTTTTCAAGCCATCCGAGCAAGTCTGATGGCGGCAAGACAACCGCGACCGAAGGCATCTTCCCCGATCCTGCCGGCAGCGACATCATGTCGGCTGAAGTCGACGCGGTCGGCGGACCGGTCAAGGCAGGTGAGGACTTTTACGTCTACAAGGTGGTCGAAAGCACCGAAGAGACGACCCAGCCACTGGACGAGGTCAGGAACCAGATCGAGCAGCAGCTGCTTCCCCAGATCCAGCAGGAAGCGATGAGCTCCTTCGTCGCCGACTATTCGTCGAAGTGGACCGCAAGGACTTTCTGTGGGGACGACTACATAGTGGCTCGTTGCCACAACTTCGAGGCCGCGGGACGGCTTCAGCGGGCCGACCAGACCGGCGCGGTCACAGAAATCGTCGATGCGGCGTGTTACAAAGACGGTGCTTCGGACAAGGTCGCGGACGGCGCTCAGCCGCTGGTCTGCCCGGCCCTGGTTCAAGGCCGCAAGGTTCCGGCTCCGGGTTCGGCGATGGATCTTTCGCCCCAGCCGCTGGAACTCCAGACGCTTCCCTCCCAGCAGCCGGTGCCGCCTGGCGACGGTACTACCGCGGCAGCAGCCGCAGCCGGTGATCCCGCAGCCGCTGCTGATCCGGCAGCAGCCGCCGCCGCGGCACAGCAGCAGGCAGCAGCCGCTGCCGCGGCCGCCGGCCAGTAGGGTCGCGGATGCAGGAAGCCGACTCCCTGGCCGATGCCCTGGAGCGGCTCGACCGGGTGACCAGGCGCCTGCGCACCGAATGCCCCTGGGATCGTGAACAGGACGAACGCTCGATTGTCCCCCATACAGTCGAAGAGGCCTACGAGCTGGCCGAGGCGGCTCGGCAGGGGGATGACGATGCGATGCGGGACGAGCTAGGAGACGTACTCTTCCAGGTCGTTTTTCTCTGCCTCTTGATGGAAGAACGCGGCCAGGGTGACCTGCCGGCGGTGGCGGACCAGCTCACTGAGAAACTGATTCGCCGGCATCCTCATGTCTACCCGTCGGAGAACGACGGGGATTGCGAAACTGATGCGGAACCGGTTGAAACTGCTGACGACGTACGCCGGCAGTGGGATCAGATCAAGTCGGGAGTCGAAGGACGAACCAGCGAGAAGGACTGGAGAAAACCCGGGATCCCGTCCCTGATCTATGCGAACAAGGTTCAGTGGAAGCTCGACCCGGCCGAGAAGCCCGCCAACGTTGCCGCCGGCAACCCCGATCGCGAACGTGACGAGAAGGAGATTGGCCTGCTGCTGTGGCAGGCGGTCGAGCAGGCCCGGGCCCGCGGTATCGACCCGGAACTGGCGCTCAGGGCCGAGGCCGAAAGCCGCGCGTCGGAACTGCAGGGCCCTCAATAAACTGGGACGCAATGAGTACTATAGAAGCGGTTCACGCGCGCCAGATCCTTGATTCAAGGGGCAACCCGACGATTGAAGCTGAGGTCCGCCTCGCCGAAGGCCAGGTGGGCCGGGCAGCCGTGCCATCCGGCGCATCGACCGGAGTGTTCGAAGCGGTCGAGCTCAGGGACGGTGGAGATAGCTGGATGGGCAAGGGCGTATCAAAGGCAGCCGCAAACGTAAACGGAGAGATCGCGGATTCCCTTACCGGCTTCGACGTCACCGACCAGGCTGGCCTCGATCACCTGATGATCGATCTCGACGGCACCGAGAACAAAGGCCGGCTGGGTGCGAACGCGATCCTCGGAGTCTCGCTGGCTGCCGCGCGTGCGGCAGCGCTGCTCGAAAAACGGCCGCTCTATTCCTACCTCGCCAACCTGTATGGGCAAGGCCAGCCGGAGCTGCTGCCGCTGCCGATGATGAATGTGCTGAACGGCGGATCCCACGCTGACAACTCGGTGGATTTCCAGGAATTCATGGTCATGCCCGCCGGGGCTGGGAGCTTTTCCGAGAGCCTGAGGATCGGGACCGAGGTCTTCCACTCGCTGAAAAAGATTCTGGCCGGGCACAACCTTGCGACTTCGGTTGGCGACGAGGGTGGCTTCGCGCCTGACCTCGCTTCGAATGAGGCAGCACTGGAAATGCTGATGGAAGGCATCGAGGCGGCCGGCTATGAGCCGGGTAAAGACGTCTTCATCGCGCTTGATCCGGCAACGAGCGAAATCTACGAGGACGGCGTCTACAGGCTCGAACACGAAGGCCGGTCGCTCACTTCGGAAGAAATGGCCGCCTACTGGCAGAGTGCGTCTGAGCGTTTCCCGATCGTCTCGATCGAGGACGGGATGGACGAGGAGGACTGGGACGGGTGGAAGCAGTTGACCGAGATGCTCGGTGACCGGGTCCAGCTGGTTGGCGATGACCTTTTCGTCACCAACCCGGCCCGCCTGAAGCGTGGAATCGAGAGCGCAACGGCGAATTCGATTCTGGTCAAGGTCAACCAGATCGGCACCCTCAGCGAAACTCTCGAGGCGATCCGCATGGCCTCGCAAGCTGGATATACGGCGGTTATTTCCCACCGCTCCGGCGAGACTGAAGATACGACCATCGCCGACCTCGCTGTCGCCACTGGAGCGGGTCAGATAAAGACCGGCGCCCCGTCGCGCTCGGATCGGGTTGCCAAATACAACCGCCTGCTACGAATCGAAGAAGAACTGGGAGATTCAGCCCGTTTCGGCGGAATCGACGTTCTCAAGCGAGGCAGTTGAAGGATTTGAGCGACCGGCCGGGAAAGGCCTGTATGTGTCAGTACGCGCCCACGCAGACGGCAGAAGCAATCGTGGCCGGCCACCTGCCCGCCGTCGGCCGGCAGCCAGGCGCAACCCCGACTCATCCAGTGGCCGAATCCAATGGGACCGGCTGGGACGGGTTCTGCTCGTACTGCTGGTCGGTGCGCTGCTCATTTCCTACATAAACCCGGTGATCAACCTGGCCAAGACATATCGCTCGGCTGGCGCAAGCAAGGCCGAACTCCATCGTGTCCAGGCCGAGAACGAACTGCTCGAGCGGCGGGTAAGGCATGTGAAAGGCGACGCGGTGCTCGAACGGGAGGCCAGAAGCCAGGGACTGATCAACGCGGGCGAGACTCCCTACGTGGTCAACGGATTAAAACCCTGAGGCTGCGGCCCGGTTAGCTCGTCGTGAGCCTGGCCTCCTACGCATTCGGCATCCTCCAGTTGCTGGTTGTGCTGGCCTGCTTCGGGTTTTCGGCCTTTCGAATCAGGTCCTGGCTGATCCCTTCGTTTGACGGGGCCCCGGCCCGGCTGGTTGAATCAGTGCTCGGGGTCGGGATGCTGATCATTGCGGCCGAGCTGCTTGGCCTGTTCAGCCTGATTCATGGTTGGACCCTGATTCTGTCAGGCCTGTTGCTGGCCGCGGTCTGCTGGCTTCGGGTATATCCGGGAGAGACGGATGAGGGTCTGCGTCCACCGCAACCCGCGATCTCGAACGGCGCCCGGGTTTTCGCATTCGTGGTGGTTGCGGTTCTGGTTGCCCAGTGGGCCGCCTTCGTCTCCTACAACCTGGATCACGGCATCACCAATTTCGATTCGGTCTGGTACCACATGCCCTACGCGGCTGACATTGCCCAGACCGGCTCCTCGCTGAGCTTTCACCGAACCGAGACAGTCTTCCTGAACTGGTTCTATCCGCAAAACTCGGAGATATTTCAGGGCGCTTCGGTTGCCCTGACCGGGCGGGATTTCGTTTCGATCTTCATCAACATGGGCTGGCTGGGACTGGCTCTGCTGGCCGGCTGGTGCGTCGGCCGCCCGTATGGACGGCCACACCTCACGATGCTCGCTTCAGCCGTGCTGCTGACCACTCATACGATGGTCGTACGGGAGCCGGGAACCGGCAAAAACGACATCGTCGCGGTGGCGCTGACTCTCGCCGTGGTCGCGATCCTGATCAACCGGGGTGCAGCCGCGCGTGATGGCAGGGGGCGCCTCAGTCCGGACTGGATCATGGCCGCCGCCGGCCTTGCTGCCGGCCTTGCAGCGGGAACCAAAGTGACTGCGCTGGCCCCCGTCGCGATGATTACTTTTACCGTGCTCTTCGCGACCATCGATGGTCGCCGCCTGCGGGCCGCGGCCATCTGGTTTGTTTCGGCCTTCGTTGGCGGCGGGTTCTGGTACCTGCGCAGCCTGATCGCCTCCGGAAACCCGTTGCCGCAGCTCGAGTCAATCGGACCGCTAGATCTGCCCGGGCCGGAGCGGCTTCAGGTGGGCCGACAGGACTTCAACGTCTTCCACTACATCACCGACCTGGACATCTGGCGGGACTACTTCCTGCCGGGGCTCGAGTCGGGCTTCGGCTCGCTCTGGCCGCTACTGATCCTGGTCGCGCTGGTCGGCCTTCTGGCCCTGGCATTTCGTGGGCCGGGCCGCCTTTGCCGGGCTCACGGTTTCGCAGCTCTGGTGGCGATTGCCTGTTATCTGATTACCCCGCTCGGCGCCGCCGGACCAGAGGGTGATCCGACCGCGTTCGCGATCAACCTGCGCTTCCTCGTGCCAGCGCTCGCGGTGGCCCTGGCACTGGTTCCGCTCTTGCCCTGGTTCGACCGCAGT
>CALEMO010000133.1 GCA_937910825.1 uncultured Solirubrobacterales bacterium
GCAGGTGCTGGCCAACCCGTTCGTAGCGTTTCCTCTCTGGGCGATCAACCTTTTCGTCTGGCACATCCCGGCCCTCTACGACAGTGCCTACGGTGGCGCCGCAGTCCACGGCCTCGAGCACGCCATGTTCCTTTTCTTCGGCTGCCTCATGTGGATGCCGGTATTCGGACCGCTGCCGACCCCCAAGTGGTTCGGACCGGGGTCGAAGATCGTCTACACCGTGGTGGTGCGCTTCACTGCTGCCGTCCTCGGGAACGTGCTGATGTGGTCGCAGGTGACGCTCTACGAGAACTACGCCGAAGGACAGGCGAAATGGGGCCTTTCAGCGGTTGCTGACCAGTCGATTGCGGGCGTGATCATGATGCTGGAGGGAACCTTCCTGATCATGGCGGTGCTAGCCGTCACCTATTTCGAATCGGCGAAACAGAGCATGAAAAAGCAGGAACTGCTCGACCTCGCCTACCTGAAAGGGGCGGATCTCGACGAAGCCCGGGCTGAACGGGCGGTCAAGGCCGGCCACGCTGACCTTCTCGAAAAGCGCATTGAAGCCGGCGAACTCTCGACCGATGCTGGGGGCGGCGAATGAGCAGGGCGCCTTTCAGGGCCTGGCTCGTGACCGGACCGGTGGGGAGGCTGGTCGGCTTCGTTTTCGATTTCACGAAAGCTCTCGTCTCGCTCTGGGCCTCCCGCCGCCGGGGTTGATCCGGTCCCAAAGTCGCTAGGGTCAGAGCCATCTTGAAGACCACCGTTGAAGAACTTGAGAATTCCCGTGTCCTGGTCGAAGCCGAGGTTTCGGCCGAGGATGTCGATGTGCAGATCCAGCGGGCCGCGAGGGGCCTTGCCCGCGAGATGCGGCTGCCCGGCTTCCGCAAGGGCAAGGCGCCACCGTCCCTGGTGATCCAGCGCCTGGGCTTCGAATCGGTTTTCGAGCAGGCGCTCAGGGACGCCCTGCCTGAGTGGTACCAGCAAGCCGTCTTCGACTCCGGCGTGGTTCCGATCGGCGACCCGGAGGTCGAAGTGACTGACGCACCAACCGTCGAAGGTGAGCTGGTGAAGTTCAAATTCGAAGTCGGTGTCAGGCCGGGCGCGCAACTCGGGCAGTACCTCGAGCTTGAAGTGGAGAAGCCGAATCCGCAGGTCCCGGACGAAATTGTTGATCGTGAACTCGAAAGACTGGCGGAAGGTTCGGCCAGTCTCGATGCGGTTGAGCGGGCAGCGCAGGACGGCGACCACGTACTTGTCGATTTCGTCGGCAGCCTCGACGGGGTTGAGTTCGAAGGCGGGACGGCGAGCGATCACATGATCGAGGTCGGGTCCGGTCAGCTGATCGATGACTTCGAGGAGCAGGTCATCGGTGCGGCGGCGGGCGACGAAGTGGAGGTCAAGGTGACTTTCCCTGAGGAATATGGCGCGGCCGAGCTCGCCGGACAAGATGCGGTATTTGCGGTGGCGGTCAAGGAAGTTCGCGAAAAGAAATCGCCCGAACTAAACGATGATTTTGCGTCGGAGGCATCAGAGTTCGACACGGTTGACGAGTTGCGTGAAGACATCGCAAGCAAGCTCGCGGAATCAGCCGAAGAGCGGATCGAGCAGGACTTCCGGGTCGCCGCGGTTGACGTCGCAGTTGACAACGCGATGGTCAACCTGCCGGACGAGATCATTCGCGCGCGTGGACAGGAACGGTGGGACCGGGTCGAGCGGCAGATGGCTGGCCAGGGCATGAACCCGGACACCTACCTCCAGATGCAGGGCAAGACCCGAGACGAGATCATCGACGAGTCCCTTCCGGATGCCGAACGTGAAATTTTGCGGGAAGCGGTCCTGGTTGCAGTGGCCGATGCCGAAGGAGTGGAGGTCAGCGACGAAGAGCTGGAAGAAGAGCTTGAGCAGATGGCCAGCCATGAGCGCACGACGGCAGCCAAGCTGCTCGAGCGGCTGAAGCGGGATGGTCGCCACGAGATGGTCGCTGCGGACATCAGGGTGCGCAAGGCGATCGACCGGATCGCTGAAACCGCAACCGCGGTGCCGATGTCGGCCGAAGACGCCAAAGAAAAGCTCTGGGATCACGCCGGCCACAACCACTGAGGCTGGCCGCTCTATAAACTCGCCTCAATGAGTCCACTTGTTCCCATGGTTGTCGAGCAGACCTCGCGAGGCGAGCGTTCGTTCGACATTTATTCCCGGCTCCTCAACGAGCGAATCATCTTTCTCGGTACCGGTGTCAGTGAAGACATCGCGAACCTGATCGTGGCGCAGCTGCTGCACCTCGAATCGGAGGACCCCGAGAAAGACATAAGCCTTTACGTGAACTCGCCGGGCGGTTCGGTTTACGCCGGCCTGGCGATCTACGACACGATGCAGTTCATCAAGCCCGATGTGCAGACGATCTGCGTCGGCATCGCAATGAGCATGGGTGCCCTGCTGCTGGCCGGCGGTGCCGAAGGCAAGCGCATGTCGCTGCCCAATTCGAAGATCCTCATCCATCAGGTGTCTTCCGGGTTTCAGGGCCAGGCGACTGACATCGAGATCCACGCAAACGAGATCATCGATACACGCAGCCGTCTCGACAAGATCCTGGCCAAGCACACCGGCCAGACCCTGGAAAAGATCACCCACGACACCGAGCGCGATTACTTCATGAGCTCCGACGAAGCCAAGGATTATGGCATCGTCGACCGCGTCATCGAAAAGCACTGAGCGGGGCATTGGTGGTTCGCTTTCCGATGGCTGCTGCTTCAGCGGCGGTCATGCTTTGCCTTGGTCTCGGCTTAATCCCCGGGAGTGTCGATGCTGCTTCCAAGGATTTCAGCCTGAAGGACGGAGCCGTCCGCCCGGCTTTTGCGGTGACAGATTCCGTCCGGCCTCAGAAGATCTTCTTCCGCTTCAGAGCGAAACACGCGCTCAGGGTCTCGGTCCGGATCGTGAAAGCCGGTGGTGGCCGCACCGTCAGAAAGTTTGGTTCCGCCCGGCTCAGGCCCGGTCGCTGGCACAAACGGACCTGGAACGGACTCGACGGCCGTGGCCGGCTCGTAGCTTCAGGGGGGTACCTGGTCCTTGTCGGGCCGTCCGGTGGCCGCCTGCGCCCCCTGTCTGGCCTGCGCATCCTCGGCCACCGCTATCCGGTCGACGGGCAACATGGCATTCGTGGCTCCGTGGGCGAGTTTGGCGCGGCGCGCAACGGCGGCCGTATTCATGAGGGATTCGACATCACGGCAACCTGTGGTACGCCGCTGGTCGCGGTGCGATCGGGAACCATCCTGAAAACCGCGTATAACCCGGGGCTCAAGGGATATTTCGTCATATTGAAAGGCAGAAGCGAACACAGGACCTACCTGTACGCGCATCTCAGGGGTCCGGCGCCGGTCCGCAGTGGGCAGCAGGTGAAGGCCGGGCGCAGGATCGGCACGGTCGGCCAGACCGGTAACGCCGCGAGCACACCCTGCCACCTTCACTTCGAAATCAGGTCCCGTGGCCGGCTGCTTGACCCCGGGCAGGTTCTTTCCGGCTGGTGAGCCAGGAGCTGGCTGTTCGTCACCCAATGTCA
>CALEMO010000134.1 GCA_937910825.1 uncultured Solirubrobacterales bacterium
TTTCCGCTTCGGACCGAAGGGTGTCTCGGTCCCGCTGAGCCGCCGCTATGAGCCAGGCACGCTGGTTCTTGAGACCACCTGGTCGACCGACGGTGGCTGGCTGGTAGTCAGGGACGCGCTGACCATTGCCGAGTGGAGTCCTTCCGGCGAAGCGGGCGAAACGGGAATTCGCCACGAGGCCGATCTTTCGATGGTCCGGGTGGCAGAATGCATCGAAGGCGAAGTGGACCTTGAAATGGTCTGCGAGCCGCGCTTCGCCTACGGGTCCCAGGCCGCAGTCTGGACCGGTGGCGAACTCGGCGAGGCCGAGGCGCAATCTGATGCCGACGGGACGACCCTCGCGCTCGCCACAGACCTGAACCTCGAGCTCGAACAGGGGCAGGCCACCGGAACACTCAAGTTGAAAGAGGGTGACCGGGCCTTCTGTTCGCTGGCCTGGGGCGTCGGCATCGACGGCCACCCAAGGAGCGCACCCGAGTCGACCGAGCGGGTCGATACGACCCAGGAGTACTGGAGGGAGTGGCTCGTCCAGGGCAGTTTCCCGGATCACCCCTGGCGAATCCACCTTCAGAAATCGGCGCTCGTACTCAAGGGATTGATCTACGAACCGACCGGAGCGATGCTGGCCGCGGCCACCACCTCCCTGCCCGAGACTCCTGGCGGCGAACGCAACTGGGACTACCGATACAGCTGGATCCGCGACTCGACGTTCGCTCTGTGGGCGCTGCACTCTCTCGGCTTCGACTCTGAAGCACTGGCGTTCCTGAGGTTCGTCAGGGACCGGG
The DNA here is from genome assembly GCA_937910825.1 of uncultured Solirubrobacterales bacterium. Classification (GTDB taxonomy): domain Bacteria; phylum Actinomycetota; class Thermoleophilia; order Solirubrobacterales; family 70-9; genus 67-14. The sequence continues at coordinate 786 of CALEMO010000134.1, forward strand.
CCGAAGAATCCGACGGGGCGCTACAGATCATGTACGGGATTGGTGGCGAGCACGACCTGAGCGAAAGCACCCTGGACCACCTCTCCGGCTACGGCGGGGCGAAACCCGTGCGCATCGGCAACGGCGCCTACAACCAGAATCAACACGACGTCTGGGGTGCACTGCTGGATGCGATCTACGTTAACCGCCTGGCCCTGGCCAACGAAGAAGTCACTGACCGCACCAAGAAACTGGTGCGAAGGCTGGCCGAAGACGCGATCGCGGCCTGGCCCGACCCTGATCAGGGGATCTGGGAGGCGCGCGGAGAACCCCGGCACTACGTATCGTCGAAACTGATGATCTGGGTCGCGGTCGACCGTGCTGCGCGCATGGCGGAGGAGTTCGGCGACCCCGAGGTAGCCAAAGGGCTCCGGGAAACGGCTGGCCGCTTCAAACGGGAGATCATTGAAAAGGGCGCCCGGGGCGGAGTGTTCCGCCAGCACTATGAAACCGATGCCCTGGACGCTTCGGTCCTGCTGATGCCACTCGTGCGTTTCCTGCCGCCCGACGACGAAATGATGAGAGCCACCGTGCTCGCCGTTCGCGAAGGACTGGACGACAAGGGCATGATCCTGAGATACCTGCCGGAAGAGACCGACGATGGCCTCCATGGCGAGGAGGGCACTTTCCTGATCTGCTCTTTCTGGATGGTCTCGGCCCTTTCCGAGATCGGGGAAATCGAAGAGGCCCAACGCCTCTGTGAGCGCCTGATCAGCGCTGCCGGCGCGCTCGGGCTGTTCGCCGAAGAGCTCGAGGCATCAAGTGGCCGGCACCTCGGAAACTTTCCCCAGGCCTTCACCCACCTGGCCCTGATCAATGCCGTGTCCCACGTCATCAACGACGAACAGCGGGAGCGCTCGCCCGGCAGGAAAACAGCGGTCTTCTCCGAGATGCGGGGCTGACCCCGTGGAAGCGGCGGGCTTCGACCCGGACCGGATCAGAGCGAACCTGTCGGCAGTCCGACAGCGGATGCGGGCAGCATGCGAGTCAGCCGATCGTGACCCTGAAGCCGTGCGCCTGTTGCTGGCGACCAAGACCCAGCCTCCCGGGGCGGTACGTATCGCGATTGAAGCGGGCGAGCGGCTGGTTGCCGAAAACCGGGTCCAGGAAATCCGGCCGAAATTTGAGGCGCTCGAAGACCTTGAATACGAGCGGCACTTCATCGGCCACCTTCAATCGAACAAGATCAACGCGCTGCTGCCATTTGTGAGCTGCATTCAGACGCTGGACCGGACCTCACTCGCTGCCAAGCTGCAGAAAAAGCTCGAGCGGGAGGGCGAGGAAATCGATGTACTGCTCCAGGTAAATACCTCGGGCGAAGATTCCAAGTTTGGCGTCGCCCCTGAAGCCGCGGTCGAATTCGCGAAAGAAGTCAGAACCTATGACGCGCTGCGGATCAGGGGACTGATGACCATCGGGCTGCTGGGCGAAGACCCCGAAGCGGCCCGCCCCAGCCTTGCCCTGCTGCGCCAGATACGCGACCAGATCAGCGAACTGGACCTGGACGGTGTGCGAATGGACGAGCTTTCGATGGGCATGAGCGCGGACCTGGAAGTCGCGATCGCCGAAGGATCAACAATCATCCGGGTAGGCAGCGCGATCTTCGGCGCCAGAGAACCCGAAAACTGACGGGCGCCTCGCGCACCTACCCGGGCACAGCTCCATACCCCGGAGATATCCTGCGATAAAACCGGCTCGTACCGGCTCAGGTTGCGGCGCGCGCCAGGTAGTAGCCGGCCGCGGCGGCACCGATACCGGCCAGCACCGAAACAGCGACGTATACGAACGCCCGGCCGGGAAGCCCGGCCTCGATGTCGGCGAAAGCCTGAACCGAGAAGGTCGAGAAAGTCGTGAATCCGCCGAGTAAACCGACCCCGAGGGCC
>CALEMO010000135.1 GCA_937910825.1 uncultured Solirubrobacterales bacterium
ACCTGCGGGAGATCGCCGTCGAATCACGTCGGCTCGCCGGGCGTGTGCGCAGCGGTGAAATCACGCCGCCGGAGCTGGCCGGCGGAACTTTCACGGTGTCCAACCTCGGCATGTACGGGGTGCGCGGCTTCGACGCCGTGATCAACAGCGGCCAGGCGGGCATTCTGGCGGTAGGCGAGATCGCCGAGCGGCCCGTGGTCAAGGACGGCGGGATCGAGTCGGCCCACATGATGGAGCTCAGCATCTCCTGCGATCACCGAATTCTCTACGGCGCAGAGGGTGCCCTTTTCCTCGCGGAGATCAAGAGCAACCTTGAAGAACCGGGCTTGCTGGCATGAGTCGCGCTCCTGGAGCAGGCGCATGCACCCGCACGACTCAGAGCGCCGGGATAGCCGCAAGCGCCGCTACGGCGCGTAGCGCGGGGGTAGCGGCCAGTGCCGGCACGATTCACAGCGCCGGCGTCGCCGCTTCCGTCGGAACCGCTTTCAGCGCGGGAATCGCCCTGTCTGGTGCCACCCTTTTTTCATCCCTGACCAAGCTCAGCCTGTTCATGATCGGCTGCTTCAAATGTACCTGCTGCATCGCCTGTATCGGCTGCAACGACTGTGTGGGGTGCATCGGCTGCATTGGCTGTTCAGGGCTTCGCGGAGCCCGCTTTGTGATCGGTGAAAGTGCGACACCAGCCTGGAAATTATGGCGTTGATGAAACCTGACGGGATCTCGGTTGTCGAGGCCGGCACGAGGAACTACCTGCGCATGACCGCCAGCCAGGAGCGGCTGGTCGAAAAACGACGCAACGGTGAAATCGGCGACACCCTGCTGGTCCTTCAGCATCCCCCCACTTACACCCGGGGACGCCGCAGCGAGCCGGGTGACTTGCTGCTCACCCCGGAGGACTATGCCGACCAGGGGATCGAGGTTTGCGACACACCCCGCGGTGGCAAGGTCACATACCACGGCCCCGGCCAACTCGTTCTCTATCCGCTGATCGACCTGCGAGGGATCGGCGAACAGCCGGGCCAAGTCAATCGCGTCGACGTGCCGGGATTCGTCGGCACGCTCGAGACGGCGATGGGCCGTGCCCTGGAGCGATGGGGGGTCGAAGCTGCGCCGATCGAGGGTCTGACAGGACTCTGGGTATCCCGTACCGGAGCGATCCCGCCCGGTGCCACCGTCGCATCGATGGCCTCAGCGGTCGCTTCGGGGGAGGTCAGGAAGATCGGTTCGATCGGTTTGAAGATCAGCCGTGGAATATCAAGTCACGGGATCTCGCTGAACGTATCCTGCGATCTCGGCCCTTTCGACGGCATCACTTCCTGCGGGATAGAGACCTGTGATGTCACATCGATCGAGCTGGAAATGAGCTCGCCGCCGAGCGTTGATCAGGTTGGGATCGCGGTCTGCGAAGAGCTCTGTTGCCTCCTGGGACGGCAATTGCAGCCGACTCCGCCTTCCTCGATCGGCCTCGATCCCGCTGCCGGGACAGTGGCCGCGCCAACCGCGTAGCCTTGGGGCAGAAGATGTCGACTCCGCCACCTGAAAGCGCCGAATTTGTCCCCACCGAGCGGCTGCACGTCACCCGTTCAAGGGCCAATCCCGGTGGCGGGGACATGGACGTTGACGGTGCAATCCCTTTCCGGTCCCGCAAGCCATCCTGGCTGAAGGTCCCCCCGCCCGGCGGGCCTACCTACCGCAAGCTCAAGTCAACTATCGGCTCACAGGGCCTGAGCACGGTCTGCGAGGAAGCGGCCTGCCCGAACATCGGGGAATGCTGGGAGCGGGGAACCGCGACCTTCATGATCCTCGGCGATGTGTGCACCCGGCGCTGCGGATTCTGCAATGTCCAAACCGGCAAGCCGAGCTTTCACGACCCGCTGGAAGGCATGAAAGTGGCCCGCCAGGTAAAAACCCTCGGACTGAAGCACGCCGTGATCACTTCGGTCGACCGCGACGACCTGCCCGACTACGGTGCCGGGGCTTTCGTCAGCGTGATCCGGGCGATCCGCACGCTTGCGCCTGATTGCAAGGTGGAGATACTTACCCCGGATTTCCGTGGGCAGGAGATGCCGCTGGCTAGGGTGGTCCACGAGCGGCCGGATGTCTTCAACCACAACGTCGAGACTGTGCCCCGGCTCTACCCAAAGGCGCGGCGAGGCTCGAAGTTCCTGCGCTCGGCCCGGGTGCTGAAAATGGCCCGCGAGATGGGCGAAGGTGAAGTGCTCACCAAGTCCGGGCTGATGGTCGGCCTGGGAGAAGAATTTGACGAGATGGTCGAGACCTTTGGCATCCTGCGCGAGCACGGAGTGCAGATCCTGACGGTCGGCCAGTACCTCAGGCCCACCGAAAGCCACCTTCCGGTTATCCGTTATTGGCATCCCGACGAATTCGACGCGCTGCGACAGGCCGCGCTAGAGATCGGTTTCGAATCGGTCGCCGCCGGACCACTGGTCCGCAGTTCCTACCACGCCGACGAAAGCGCGCGGGAGGCGGCGCTGGGCAAAGCGGCTTGATCCCGCTGAAGGACAACCAGGATGTGAAGGGGCCGGTCTGGGGCACCCTCGCCCTGATCGTGGTCAACCTCGTCCTCGCGATCGCAGGAGACATCCCCCACCTGAATTTCTGGCAGGTCCTGATCGCGCTGGCGGGCCTGTGGCTCTTCGGCGGCTACGTGGAACGTCGGCTGGGCACTCTCGCCTTCGTATTTATCTACGTAGTGCTCGCCGCAGCGGCAGGCTTTCTGGTCGGCAGCGCCGACGAGGCGGCCGGAGTCTTTGCGGTCAACCTCTTTGTTCCGGTCCTCGCCCTGGGTGTACTGCACCTCGCCCTGGCACCGAAGTCGAAGATCATCGCCATGGTCCCCGTGCCGTTCGCGATGACCTTCTTCGAGATCCCGACCATCGCCGTGCTCGTAGGGTGGGCAATCCTCGAAGTCCTGCTCTTCGCAGTCTGAGTAACCCCGCGGCGAGCCGCGAGTCTGCGGCACTCTGTTCGTCTCTTCCGGACAGTTGCCAGCGCTCGCGGTGATGCTCGGGCTACCCCTGATCAGCGATGACCCAAAGTACCGCGGCGCTGATCGCTAGCTTGAGCCGGGCGGGTAAAGTGCCGTCCATGGGGAGCCAAGGCAGAACAGCGGTTGAGGTATTAGGTTTCTTCGTCGGAATCCTGGCCGTGATGTGCCTGGGGGCAGCGGCGATGTCGTTCGTCAACATCTTCGCCGGCTTTGCCGACGGGTCCGGCAGCACCTATCTGGCCGTCGGCTTTGCTTCCCTGGTCCTCGCCTTCGGCCTGGGGCTTCTTGCCGGAACCCTGCTTTCCTGGTCAGACCCGGAGAGGCGAGGCCACGGCGGCCGGGGAACCCCGCGCGAATAGCCTGAACGCTAGGTCGAGATCAGGCCGGCGGCGGTGAGGATCAGCACGCCGCTGCCGAGCAACAGGCGGTAGCCGACGAAGATCGCGAACGAATTGTTCGAGAGGTAGCGCAGGAACCAGGCGATCACGGCGTAACCGGTCACGAAAGCGACCAGGGTGGCGACCGCTACGTTGACCAGCGGGACACCGACCGCTTGTTCGCCACTGAGGATTTTCGTCAACTCGTAGAAACCGCTCAGAACGACCGCCGGGATCGCCAGCAGGAACGAGAAGCGGGCGGCTGCGGCGCGCTCCAGCCCGAGAAAGAGGCCGGCGCTGATCGTTGCACCGGAACGGGAGACCCCGGGAATCAGAGCCAGGCTCTGTGCGAAGCCGATCAGGATGCCGTCGCGCATCGACAGGTTCTCTACGTGGCGGCGACGTGATCCGATGCTGTCGGCCACCCCGAGCACGATTCCAAAGACGATCAGCATCGTGCCAACCAGCCAGAGGTTTCGGGCAGCGGTCTCGATCTGATTCGAGAAAGCCAGGCCGAGGATCGAAATCGGGATAGTCGCCGCGATCAGGTACCAGCCCATGCGCGCATTTACGTCCTTGCGAAGCGCCGGTTCGCGCAAGGAGCGCAGCCAGGTCGTGGTGATCTTCCAGAGGTCCTTGCGGAAATAGATAAGCACCGCGGCTTCCGTGCCCAACTGGATCACCGCGGTGAACGCAGCTCCCGGATCGTCCCAGCCGACAATCGCCGGAAAGATCAGCAGATGCCCGCTCGAGGAAATCGGCAGGAACTCGGTTATCCCCTGGAGGAAGCCAAGAATGATGCTCTGGAAAAGGTCCACGGCTTCAGCAGGCTACTGCGGCGACCTGAAAGAAACCTGAATGCCGCCGCAGTGACCTCGGTTTTCTCTACTTGGGCGCCATCCTCAGGGCACCGTCGAGGCGGATCACTTCACCGTTCAGCATGACGTTGTCAACGATGTGAACCGCCAGGGCCCCGAACTCGTCGGGCATGCCGAGCCGGTTCGGGAAGGGGATGGTCTCGCCGAGCGCCTGTCGGGCAGG
>CALEMO010000136.1 GCA_937910825.1 uncultured Solirubrobacterales bacterium
CCACCCCGGGCGTTCACCGACCGGGGAGTCTTCGAGTGGGAACTCGAAAACATCTTCACCGATGGCTGGATCTGCGTCGGCCACGTTTCTCAGGTGGCGCAGCGCGGTCGGTACCTGATGCGGGAAATCGGGAGCGAATGTGTAGTTGTGATCGGCGGTGAGGACAACCAGCCTCGTGCGTTTCTCAACGTATGCCGGCACCGCGGAGCACGAATCGTCGAGGAGAGTGAAGGAAAGGTCAACAAGCGGCTGCAATGTCCCTACCACGCCTGGTCCTACGGACTTGACGGCCGGCTGGTCGCGGCCCCGCACATGGATGGCGTCGAAGACTTCGATTTTTCCTGCTTTGGCCTGATCCCGGTGCATCTGGCGATCGTCGGCGGGCTGGTCCTGGTGGACCTCAGCGGGGATGCGCCGGACCCGGTCACCTACGTCGGGGACCTGGTCTCTCACCTTGAGCGATACCGGAACGAGGATCTGGTCAGTGGCGGACGCCTCGACTACACGGTCGACGCCAACTGGAAGGGTATCGCCGAAAATTACAATGAGTGTCTGCACTGTCCGGGCATTCATCCCGAACTGAACGCGCTCAGTAACTACATGAGCGGCGAAGAGATCCAGGGGCCGGGGTCATGGTGTGGCGGCACGATGTACATAACCGCAGAAGATGCCTCCACCATGGCCAAGGATGGCGGCCACCGTTCCAGCCGGCCGATGATTTCAGGGCTCGAACCGGCCGATGAGCGTACGATTCTCTACTTCGTTCTGTTCCCCAATGCGCTGGTTTCTATGCATCCCGACTACGTGATGCTGCACACTCTCTATCCGCGTGGTCCCGGCAGGACGGAAGTCATCTGTGAATTCTTCTTCGAGAAGCGGGCCGCTGAGGCGCCGGACTTCGATCCGTCGGACGCGATCAGCTTCTGGGACCAGACGAATCGCGAGGACTGGTACGTCTGCGAGCTTGCCCAGAAGGGGCTCGGCGCGCGCAACTACACATCGGGCCGCTATTCGGGCGAAGAAGGAACCGTTCACGAATTCGATGGCATGGTCGCCGAGAAGTACCTCGAGGCGCTGGAATCCCCGGAGCCGCAGGCCGTGTTCTCATGAACCCGGTGGCAGAAAAACTTGGCGTTCTCGGCATGCCGGAGCCCCTTGCGGACCTGGCCCGGCGCAAGTGGGACGCAGTGGTCGTCGGGGCCGGCCACAACGGCCTGACGGCGGCTGCATATCTTGCCAGGGCCGGGCAGAAGGTTCTGGTCCTCGAACGGCGCGAGCAGATCGGCGGGGCCTGCACCCTTGAGCGTCCGTTTTCGGACGAAGGCTACGTGGTCAGTCCCTGCGCCTATGTGGTCGGATTGCTCGACGACCTGGTGATCGATGAACTCGATCTGCGCCGCCGTGGCCTGCGATTCTTCACCGCTGACCCCAATCTCTGGGTTCCTTTCGAAGACGGCAGCTCGTTTGGTCAGTTCCTCGACGATCGCCGTACGCAGGCGAATCTCGACCAGCTCGGTATTTCCGAGGCCGACCAAAAGGGGTACTGGGCGTATGAGCACCTGTTCGACCAGGTCAGGATCAAGCTGCGAAAGGGCGACCGCGATACCTGGGTCGGCGATTCGCCGAGCCGTGACGAGATTGAGTCGATCCTCGATCACGACCAGGAGATGATCGATCTCGTATTCAAGGATTCGATCGCCGAAGTGCTGGATCGCTACATCGGGGACGAAAGGCTGCGCACGGCCCTCTATGGCCAAGGGGTGATCGGTACCTGGGGCGGTCCGTTCGAGCCCGGCACCGCTTCGATCAAGCTGATGCACTACCAGGGCGACCTCGAAGGCCAGGGACCGGTCTGGGGCTATGTCGAAGGTGGGATGGGAATGGTCAGCTTTGCGATAGCCGACGCCGCGATTGAGTCCGGTGCGTTAATCGCCTGCGGGATTGAAGTCAGCGAGATCCTTCCCGGTGAAGGCGTCGTCTGCGAGGACGGCACCACGATCAACGCCCGCAACGTGATCTGCAATGCGGACCCGAAGCGAATGCTCGGGATGCTGGACGAATCGGACCTCGACAGCGGTTTTCGCGAACGGCTCGAAGCCTGGAAAGTCCGCAGTCCGGTGGTCAAGTTCAACGCCGCCCTGGAGCAGTTCCCTCAGTGGACCGCAGCTGCGGGTGACGGCAGTCCGGCTCAGGCGACGATCGACGTCTGCGGCACGATGGAAGAAGCTCAGGCCGCGTTCGAGCGCTGTGCCGCCGGCGAGCCGGCGGTCGCTTTCGCGGAGATCTACATCCAGACCGGCTATGACCCGACAGTCGCTCCGGAGGGCCGCCACCTGATGAGTGTTTTCGGTCAGTACGCGCCGTACGACATAAAAGGAAGCGACTGGGACAGCCGTCGCGACGATGTCGCCGCGCAATTCATCGACCTGATTAGCCGCTTCGCGCCCGGTTTCGGGAACCTGGTCACGGATCACGAAGTTCTTGGTCCGCCGGACATCGAAAGCCGGATCGGGCTGACCGGCGGAAATATATTCCAGGGTGAAGTCACGCCAGACCAGATGTGGGAGGGACGCCTCAGCGCTCGTACTCCGCTTCCCGGGCTCTACATGTCAGGCGCCGCGACCCATCCCGCCGGCAGCGTGATCGCTCTGAACGGACGCAACGCAGCCCAGGCGGTTCTGGCCGACACCGGAGTGGCGATAGGTGCAGGTGCGGATTGAGCCTTCTAAACCCCTGCTTCACTCTCCGGCTCAGGAGCGGGCGCTAGGCTCCGCCCATGGCAGTCAAAGAGGGCGATACACGCAGTGCCCGCGAGAGGATCCTGGAAGCAGCCTGCGAGGCGATCGCGGCCGAGGGAATCGACGACGTTCGTATCGCGCGGGTGGCGATGCGGGCCGGCGTTTCGACGGCACTCGTCCATCACTACTTCTCGACCCGCGAGGAGTTGCTGGAACAGGCACTGGTGCACTCTTACGGGCTGGCAGGGGAGGACCGCTTCGGCCAAACGGTGGATCCAAGCGCGAGTGCTACCGAGCGACTGAAAGTGATGATCGACGAGTGCTTGCCGCTGCCCGGCATGCAGCAGGCCGAATGGACCCTGTGGGTGGAGCTCTGGCTGCGGGCCAGACGGGACGAAGCTCTTCGGTCGATGGCGTTCCGTCTTTACGAGCGATATCGGGAGTGGATGCTCGAGGTGATCAACTTCGGGGTCGAGCGTGGAGAGTTTGTCACCGACGATCCGGAGACGAGCGCCGACATTGCGCTCGGCCTCCTGGACGGGCTGGGAGTGAGGGCCCTGATCGGCGACCCGAACATGGATCTGGAACGGGTTCGGCTGCTGGCTGCCTCCAGGATCGCAACCGAGTTGGGACTGGAAACTTCTGCGCTGACGTAATACGGTCGAAACAGTGCCAGTCGGGCGAGTCGGCTGGCGAACCAGGTTTGAGGGGACGGGCGGTGCTTCGGTTTCTGATCTGAAGCTGAATCGCAAGCAGCTATTCGCCGCAGGGGCCGGTCTCGCCCTGGCTGGGTACGGGATCAGCGGCTGCACAGTTGAACGTCCGCTGGATCGCTCGGCCGCTGGCGACATAGTTGAGCCGAAGATTGATGGTGACCTCTTGATCTTCAACTGGGCCCAGTACATGGATCCGGCCCTGAAGAAGGAATTCGGTGAGAAGTACGGCGTCAAAGTATCGGAGGTGAACTTCGACAACCTCGAAGCGATGGTCACCAAGCTGCGGGCGGGGGGAAAGTACGACCTGATCTTTCCCAGCTCCGAATATGTCAAGCGGCTGAAGAACGAGCAATTGATCCGTCAGTTCGACCGCGCCGAAGTGCCGAATGCGGCGACGCTCTCTCCTTACTACGACAGCCCCTGGTACGACCCCAATTCGGAATTCTCCCTGCCCTACGCCTACTACACGACGGGAATCGCCTGGCGGACCGACCAGGTCACCGGAATGACCGAATCCTGGAACGACATGAGTAACGAGTCGGCGTTCGGCAGGATCTTCATGCTCGATGACTTTCAGGAGGGCATCGGCCAGGCGAACCTGATCAACGGCTTCTACCTGAATACCGAAAAGTCCGACGAACTCGAGGTATCAAAGGAAACGCTGCTGGAGCAGAAGAAGGGCCTGCGTGGATTCTCGACCAATACGGCCCAGAACCTGGTTTCCGGCGCCGCGGCGATAACCCAGGCCTGGAACGGCGACGTGGTCAACGCCCGCAATCAGGTGGACGACCCCTCGATGTTCGCCTACGAAACTTGCAAGGAAGGTGTGCCGGTCGGAACCGACTCGATGGCGATCCCGATCACCGCCAAGAGCCCGGGCACGGCTCTGCTGTTCATGAACTGGATGCTCAAGCCGGAAAACGCTTTTCGAAACGTCATGTGGAACGGCTATCCGCAACCGGTTGCCGGGGGTCGTGAGGCCTTCGCCAAGCTGGTTAAGGATGACCCTTCCATCGATGTCAACCTCGATGAACTGAGCAATACCAGCATGGAATTCCGCCTCGAGAATCCCGATGCGAGGCGTGAGTGGACCCGGCTCTGGACCGAGGTCAAAGCTTGAACGCTTCCCGTTTCTGGAACTGGTTCGTATACCCGGGAGCCCTCTGGATCGCGCTGCTCTTCGCAGTCCCGCTTTTTCTGGTGCTGGCCCTTTCGTTCGGCCATGTGGACGACCTCGGGCGCGGGGTATACGGCTTCCAACTGACCAACTACGCCGACGTTTTCAACGCAACCTACGTACCGGTCCTGCTGCGCTCGGTCGGTTACGCGCTGATCACGGTGATCCTCTGTCTGGGAATCGGCTATCCGGCCGCCTACTTCATCGCCCGCTTTGGCGGCAAGTATCGCTACGCGCTGGTGGCTGCCCTGGTGATCCCGTTCTTCGTCAACTACCTGGTGCGCACCTACGCCTGGGTGGCCCTGCTTGCCGATGAAGGACTGATCAACAATGCGATCGTCGACCTTGGCCTGACCCAGGCACCGATCCAGATGATCAATACCCCGTTTGCAGTGATCGGCGGGCTGGTATACGGCTACATAATTTTCATGATCCTGCCGCTCTACGTTTCGATTGAGCGAATGGATCCGTCAATCGTCGAAGCTGGCAAGGACCTTTACGGTTCACCGTTTCAGACCTTCATACACGTGACTCTGCCCGCGACCCAGCCGGGAATCCTGGCCGGCAGCGTTCTCGTATTCCTGCCGACGGTCGGCGATTTCGTATCGGCTCAGCTGCTCGGCGGACCAGATACCTACATGGTCGGCAACCTGATCCAGGACCAGTTCTTTGCGGCCTCGGACTGGCCGTTCGGCTCGGCCCTGACGGTTGTGATGATGCTCTTCCTCGCGGTCTGGATGGTGCTGTATCTGAGGCGGGCCACCCGGGGTGAGGCGGAGGTCTTATGAACACGGTCTCGGCATTCGACAAGCCGCACTTCCTGCGCATCTTTACCGGACTGGTCTACCTGTTCCTTTTTGTGCCGATCGCGGTCGTGGTTCTCTTCTCCTTCAACAGCCAGAAGTCGCTCCAGGTGATGGACGGCCTCTCGCTGCGCTGGTACGAAGACTTCTGGAACGACCCGACTCTGAGGGACTCCCTCTTTACGTCGATTGAAATCGCCCTGATCACCATGGTCGTGGCAACTGTGCTCGGAACAGCGCTGGCGATCGGACTGGTCAGGGCACGCTCGGGGACGTCAAGCAGCGCAAACGTGCTGATGCTTGTTCCGCTGATCACACCCGAAATAGTCGCCGGAATCTCGGCCCTGTTGATCTTCTCGCAGCTTGGCATCGCTCTTTCTTTCTGGACGATAGTCCTCGCTCACATCACGTTCTCGATCTCTTACGTGACGATTGTCGTACGTGGCCGATTGGCCTCGATCGGCCTTGATGTGGAGGAGGCGGCGCAGGACCTCGGTGCCAGTCGCTGGGGGTCGGTGCGGCTGGTGCTCGTGCCGGCGCTCTGGCCGGCCGTGGTTGCGGCCGGCCTGCTGATTTTCGCGCTCTCCTTCGACGACTTCGTGCTTTCGTTCTTCACCACGGGCGAACAGACGCAGCCGCTTCCGGTCAGGATCTGGTCGATGATCCGCTTTGGCGTATCGCCAACTGTGAACGCGGTCGGAACGGTGATGATGGTGGTCTCGATTTCGGCGGTCGCACTGGCCGTCCTGATCCCGAGGCTGTTCGGGCGCCGCGAAAGCGGTGTGAAGGTACTTACCGGATCGGAAGGATAGAAAATGGAGCAGTCTGAGGCGATCAGGATTGATGGCATCACCAAGAAGTTTGGTGATTTCGTGGCTGTCGACAACATAGACCTCGAGGTCTCCAGCGGTGAGTTCTTTTCGCTGCTCGGGCCTTCGGGCTGTGGCAAGACGACGATGCTGAGGATGCTTGCCGGCTTTGAGGTTCCGACCAGCGGCAGCATCGTGCTGAACGGGGAGCCGGTCGAAAACGTACCCCCCCACAAGCGCAACGTCAACATGGTCTTCCAGAGTTACGCGCTGTTCGACCACCTCGATGTCCAGGACAACATCGCTTTCGGCCTGAAGCGCCGCAAGGTTGCGAAAGAAGAGATTGGTCGCCGGGTGGGCGACGCTCTCGAGCTGGTCGACCTCTCCACCCGGGCGACAGCAAGGCCGAACGAGCTCTCCGGAGGACAGCGCCAGCGGGTCGCTCTCGCCCGGGCGCTGGTCAACAAGCCTCAGGTGCTGCTGCTCGACGAACCACTTGGCGCGCTCGACCTGAAGCTCCGGCGGCAGATGCAGGTCGAGCTGAAGGCGATCCAGCGTGAAGTCGGCATCACTTTCGTCTACGTCACCCACGATCAGGAAGAAGCGCTGTCGATGTCTGACCGGATCGCGGTGATGAGCGCCGGCCGGGTGATCCAGTGCGCTTCTCCGGAGGAGGTCTACGAGCATCCGAGTGAAGAATTCGTCGCCGGGTTCATCGGCATCTCGAACCTGCTCCAGGGCAAGGTCGAGAGCAGGGGTCAGGTCCGGGTCGGGGATGTATGCCTGCCTGTGCCCGACCTCGACGACTCGTATTCGGTTGGTGATTCCGTCCAGATAGCGGTGCGTCCGGAGAAGGTGGCGGTCGATGAGATCGACAAGCCTGCCTACAAGATCGTTGCCGACATGTTCACGGTCCAGGGTGAGATCGAAAGCATGGTCTATCTCGGCGTGGGCAACCAGCTCACGCTTCGCCTGAGCAACGGTGGCCGGCTGGTCGCGCTTGAGCAGGCCACCTATCGGGTCCAGTCGCACGATCAGTGGAAGATTGGCCAGCCAGTGAAGGTCGGCTGGCATCCCGAGCACTGCATGGTCTTGAAGTAGGCGGGAACGGTGGCCGCCAGTCCGACCGTCGTTGAGTGGCCGGGGGATAGGATCTGCGGATGGACAGAGTCGAGATTACAGACAGTTTCAAGGAAACCCGTGCGGCCGGAAAGAAGCTTCGTGCCCGCATCAAGCGCTCCGAGCACGGCTCATTCAAGCCTTCCGGGCGGGACCCGGTGTCGATCATCGAGGAACAGAACCAGACCCGGCTCCAGCAACTGGTGCCGGTGCGCATCGGCCGGATGCTCGAGTCCAGGTTCGCCTACTACCGAGGGACGGCGGGTCCGATGGCCTTCGACCTTTCAACAGAAGTCCGGACAGATCTTCGGGTAGTCGGCTGTGGTGACGCACATGTTGCCAACTTCGGACTGTTTGCTTCGCCCGATCGCCGCATGATCTTTGATCTCAACGACTTCGACGAAGCTGGACCGAGCCCCTGGGAGTGGGATGTAAAACGTCTCGTCGCATCGGTCGAAATCGGCTTCAGGCATCGGGGCTTTGATGCGGCGGCGTCGCGTGAGGCCTGCCGGGGCGCGGTGCGCGAATACCGCGAAAGGCTTTTTATCCTGGCTGGCATGGATGCAATCGAGCGGTACTACTTTCGAGTTGAAGCTCAAGACATGAGGGATATGGCGGTCGATCGAGCCGGGCAGAAGGCGATCGACAAGACCATGAAAAAGGCACGCCGCCGGAACTCGGATCGTGTACTTAGCAAGATCACGACCGCGGAAAAGGATGGCGTGCCCCGGATCGAGAATCAGCCTCCGATCCTTCAGCACATCAAGGATGCGGTATCGATCGATGAGGTCACTCATATATTCGAGCGCTACCGCGAAACGCTGCGCCCCGACATCTCGCTGCTGCTCTCCAGGTTCGAACTCGTCGACTATGCGTTGCGTGTGGTCGGCGTCGGCAGTGTCGGTACGAGGTGCCTGATATTTCTGCTGATCGGGCCCCAGGGGGAGCCGGTTTTCCTGCAGCTGAAGGAGGCGCAGCGGTCCGTGCTCGAGACATACGGGGGCATCCCGCCTTCGCCGCTCATTGGCCTCGGAGAGGACAACACCTCGGGGCAGGGGTTCCGAGTCGTCTCAAGCCAGCAGGTACTGCAGGCTGCGTCCGACCCATTCCTCGGCTGGATCACGGGGGTCCGTGGAATCGACTATTACGGACGGCAGTTTCGTGACATGAAAGGTTCTGCCGATCTGGAGGCGCTGACCGTCGGGCAGTTTGCGAGGTACGGCCGGGTCTGCGGGGCATTGCTCGCCCGGGCCCACAGCCAGAGTCCGGGATGGGCGGCGATCCTCGGCTACCTTGGCAAATCGGACGTTTTCGATCGCTCGATCGCGGACTGGAGTAAGTCCTACGCCGACCAGGTTGAAACGGACTACGAAGCGCTTGAAGCTGCCGTGAAGTCCGGCAGGATTCCCTGCGAAACCGGAATCTGAACCGGTGCGGG
This sequence comes from uncultured Solirubrobacterales bacterium, assembly GCA_937910825.1. Taxonomy (GTDB): domain Bacteria; phylum Actinomycetota; class Thermoleophilia; order Solirubrobacterales; family 70-9; genus 67-14. The sequence goes on from CALEMO010000136.1 coordinate 8,801, forward strand.
ACTCAGGGAGTCGTGCCCGTGCCTGTGTCCGTATTTGTCCCCGGACTTGTTGCGCCACATGACTTAAAGCCGTAGGCGCTTGCAAGATCGAGTCCTTCGGCCAGCGGGTCGCTTGTGCCGAAAGCAGTCTCGGGGTTTGTTTCGAGTGTCGAAAGACCGTCGTCCATCGCGTCCCAGATCGTGGATACGGTCGCCGACTCTCCCTCCGGAGGGGTAAGGGACCTGAGCTTTTCGATCTGGTTCGCGAGCATCGGGACGGTGACCTCGCTTGTGAAAGCGATGCCCTCCTGCTCAGTCGGCGCCCGGTTGCCGAAGGTCGCCACCACCTCGTCCCCGAGCCGTTCAGCGCCTTGCGTGCAGATCCGGTCTGCTCGTTCAACGAAGGTATCGCTGCTCGGTGCTGCCGGCCCTTCATCGGCCCCGCCGCATGCGCCCAGGGTCGCCGCCATCGCCAACCCGGCTACGGCCGCGGTAAGCCTTGACTTCATAGCCGCTATCGTCCTTTGTATGTCGCGTTGCCGGGGCCGTGCTCCAGGAAGGAGTCGACCGCGTTGAT
>CALEMO010000137.1 GCA_937910825.1 uncultured Solirubrobacterales bacterium
AAGCCCGGAAGCGGATTCGAACCGCTGACCCCTTCCTTACCATGGAAGTGCTCTACCAACTGAGCTATCCGGGCGAAGGTGGGCAGGGTATCGAAGCAGAGACCACTGCCGCCGATCCGACCGGATCCGCACGACGGCCCGGGTTCAGTCCCCGCCGGGTGCCGACTCGAGGTCGCGCCGGATGCCTTCGCTGATCGCCCGCTCGGAGGCGTCTTCCATCGCAAACTGGAACGAGGCGAGGAAAGCATCGGTCGCCATCGGCCGCATCCTTTCCAGGGCCACCTGCACCCGCGGCCAGTCCTCGCGCGGTCTGCCCGCGTCGTTGAACGGTCGCCAGACCTGCTCGAGGAAGACGTCGATGAACACCTCGGCCACCGCCATCGAACGGGAGCGCAGGGTCTCCAGCGCGTTGATTGCATCTTCGGCAGAAACCCCAAGCTCGGCGAGGCTGACCCCGGCCTCATACATCTTCGGGCTGCGGACTTCGTATCGCCCGTCACCCAGCGGTCGCATCAGGCCGAGTCGCTCGAGTCGCTCCATGTGGTCGGGGTCCAGCATCGAATCACCCCAAGGGGCGGCAATCTCGGCTGCCTCGAGAATTTCGGGTTGCTCGTCTTCGTAGGGCTCGCGGGCGGTCCTGGTGAAACTGACCAGATCGCCCGGGCTGCCTCCGGCGGCGTCGAGGATGCGCCTGATCGCCTCGAGGTTGAAGCCCTCCTGCTGCAGCTCCTTGATCAGGGCGATGCGCCCGACATGCTCGTCGTCGTAGAAGCCGGTGCGCCCGACCACACGAGGCGGGTCCAGCAGTCCCCTCGACTGATGCGCGCGAATGTTCCTCACGGTCATCCCGGTACGAGCGGACAGATCCTCGATAGTGATTCCGGGGTCGGCTGTTTCAAGCTGCTTCTTCACCTGAGATGATCGTAAGGGCTGACCCTGAGAGGTGCTCAGGGTCATTCCCAATGGACAGAAACCGCCCGGCGCTTCACCCTGACTGCCATGAAAGAAACCAATCCTGAAAATGCGGATTCACCCAAGCGGCTCACCCGTTCGCGGGAGAACCGCTACATCGGTGGCGTTGCCGCTGGAATCGCAAACTACTTCAACCTTGATCCGGTACTGATCCGGGTCGCTTTCGCGATCAGCATCGCTTTCGGCGGCGTAGGCGTACTCGCCTATCTGGCCCTGCTGATCATGGTGCCGATCGAAGGTGGCCCGGGAGAACCCGCACCCCAGCCGGAAGGCGGCAAGCGCCTGGCAGTGATCGGCGGGGCAATCGCGCTGGGCGCAATCGCCCTGATCTCGATCGGTGAAGGTGGCCTCAGTGCGTGGCTGTACGGCATCGGCCCGGGCGCCCTTTTCTGTGTGCTTATCTGGCTCGCCGCGACGGTCG